>JBFMGX010000004.1:300000-513807 GCA_040752595.1 Candidatus Zixiibacteriota bacterium | reverse complement strand
TCATCGTCCTCGCCGATCAGGTGGAATCCCGTTTCGATGATGATCGGGCGCGACGTCTCCATGCCGCGGCCGACTATGTCGCCGCGGTCGTGGCCGAGGCACGGCTCCAACGCCAGGTGGAAGCGGCGCAGAAGCGCAGCGAGGCACAGGCCGCCGAGGCAGAAACCCGCCTGCAGGAAGCCGAGCGTCGGCAGCTCACCCTGTCGGAGGGATTCGCCAATGAGCGGGTCGAATGGGAGCAACTGGTCGCCCGGCTGCGCGAGGACCACGAGAATCAACGTTCCGCTCTGAAGGCGGAATCGGCAGCGGCCGCGGAGACCTTGCAGACCCAGTTCAATGAACGGCTGGCCAGGGCGGTGCGGCGCCACGAAGAATTGCACGCCCAGTGGCAGGAAGTGCATCAGGCCGAGCAGAAGCTGCGGGAGTCCCTCGACGCAGAACGGCGGGAATGGACCCATCGCTCGGAGGAGTGGCAGCGCCAGGAGATCACTCGTCGCGAGGAATGGGAGCAGCAGCGTGCCGCACGGGAGGCGCAAATCGACCAACTGCGGACCGAGCTGGGAGCGCGTGATGATGAACTGAGCCGTCGCAGCCGCGCCCACGAAGAACAACTGCAGGGCCTGAGGATGCAGGCAGAGGAGTTGCAACGCAGCGCCGCCGAGGAGCAGCGTCGCCTGCGGGAGGAGTTGCAGTCGCTGCGTGCGGCGATCGCAGAGCGTGAACGTCATCTGACCGCTGAGCGCGATGCTGAGCGCGGCCAGGCCCGTGAGGACCACGACCGCCTCACCTCGGAACTACAATCTCTGCATACGCTGCTCACCGAGCGGGAGCGCCAAGTGACCGACGAGCGGGAGGATGAGCGCCGTCGCCATGCCGAGCAGGTCTCTGAGCGCGAGCGACAGTTGGCGGGGGTGCAGACGGAACTCGCGGCGTTGCGCGAGCAACTGGCCGAACGCCGGCAAGAAATCGCCGCGCTGCAGTCTGAGATGGAAGCACGCCGGCGCGAGCTCGCCGAGGCACACGAGAAGGCGGAGCGGCGACTGGCCGAGATGGCAAAGACGCATGCCGGGCAACTGGAAGCAGAACGGGAGGCCACCCGACAGACGACCGCGGAGCTTTCGGCCGAGAAAGAAAATGCCGCCGCGGCAATCTCGCACTTGGAGGAGCATCTGGGGGCACTGCGCCAAGAGAGCGATCGGGCTCTCGCCCACTGGAGCGCGGAGATGGAGGCGCAGCGGCAACTGTCCCGACAACGGCTCGACGAAGCGACGGAGAAACTCCGCAGCGTCGAATCGGTCATCGCTGGTTTGCTGGCCGCGCTGTCATCGTCGGACCCGTTTGACGCCATCCTCGCCCGGATACAGGATCGCCTGCCGCCGGGGAGTGAACTGTGGCTGTGGCGTCGTCTGCCCGACGCGAGACCGGCCTTGCTGGCTGTGCGCCGCGACGAAGAGACCAGGGCGGGCGACGATGTCTCGGTGCACGCCCCCTGGAGGTTTGAGGCCGAGACCATTCCCGCCGAGGGGGTCACAATCGTTCCTGATGCCGAGGCATGGACGGCGCGCGAGGAATATGAGGATCAATACCACCGGGAGCGCTGGGACGAGACATGGGGAAAAGGACAGCGCCCATCATGGGCTGTGTGCTGGCCATGGGCGGGATCGGACATGACGGCGGGGGAGAACGGCTGGTTGACCTCCTTCGGCTTCGGCACAGAACGGCCACCGGACCATCGGAAGATCGAACTGTTGAGCATCTACGCGGGTGCGATCGGAGCACTGGTGATGCGCTCCATGCATCCGTCGGCGGCGCCGACGGCAGAGCCGCGGTCCGAGACCGGTGATTGCGTCGTACCTGCGTCGATGGTGGAGGAGAGCGTGGCCGGCCTGCCCCGTGATCCCGATACGGACCTGCATGCGGCCGTCATCGCCTGGGTTGCCGACCAGAAAGACGACGAGTGGCGACTCGATCTGGGGGCTCCTGTGCCGCCGCTGGTCAACGAACGTTGGCTGGCCGAAGTGCTTGATGCTGTACGCGCCTCGTGCCGCAACGGCGGAGACGGCACACCCAACCGATTCGCCATCGAAACGCGTCCGTCCGATGGCGGAGCGCAACTCCGTTTGGCCAATCAGTCATTGGCGGACTCGGCCGACAACGTTGTGTCAGACGAGACAAGCGGCGACGGCTCGCCGGCAACGGCGGCCGCCGATCCAGGTGCCTTGCACTGTCGCTGGTTGACGTCCGGCGGGCACCGCATCGGCGTGGAGATCACGTTCCCGGAGACGGCCGCCGCCGACCTCAGCATATCCCCGGCGCCACTCCAAGTGCTCGTCGCCGATGACCAACCACCGATGGCGGAATTGCTGGCGGGGATGCTGCAGTCGCTCGGTCACAACGCGGTCACGTGCGGCGGGGCGCAGGAAGCGTACAGCCGCTTCGTAACGGAACACTTCGATGTCGTGATCACCAGCGGCACCATGCCCCAGGACACCGGCCTTGCGTTGGCCGGGTGGATCAAATCTCACAACCCAACCACACCGGTCATCCTGTTGGCCGAACCCGGTGTCGTCTCCGGGTCGGAGCCAGGCGAACCATGCTGGGATCGCACGCTGGAGAAGCCCTTCCACATCGACCAGTTGCAGGATGTGTTGCGGTCCTTCCGACATGGAGCGCGCGAGCCGTTTCGCGTGGATGCCGTCAGCGCGGGATAAAGACCGGATCAGTTGGGTTCTCTTAGCATCGCCTTCACACCTTCCGCAGTTGTGCGGTCGGGTGCCCTTCAGGGTGAATCCTTCAGGATGAACCCACACCCGACGGCTCCGCCGGGAGTATTTCTCCCCCGATGGTGGCGGTCATTTCGAGCCGCGCGTCGCCGCCATCCCCAGCGTCCGTTGCCGCATGTGCCGTCCCGCCTCGATGTGCGCACGGCGCAGCGGCTCGGGAATGCGGTACGGCGTGCAGAAGCGAAGCGTCTGCTCAATGGCCCCCAACAAGTCGATGCGATGCCCCGGGGAGACGAAGATTGGCTTGGTGCCCTCGCGGGTGCGCAGCACAACGCCGGGCGCCTGCGGCGAATAGCGGATTACCGCGTAGTCCCCTCTGTTCTCGCCCGGCGGATCGTAGTGACCGACCAAACGTTCCCGGGCGCAGCCGATGGTGGGGATATCGAGGCGCAGGCCGATGTGCGTGGCCAAACCACAGGCCCGGGGGTGGCAGACTCCCTGCCCGACGATGAAGTACAGTTGCGGGTCGTGCCTCAGTTGTGCGACGGCCTTCTGCATGATGGGACCGTCGCGGAAGGCACGATAGCCCGGCAAATAGGGGAAATGGGGAACCCCCGATTCGTACTGGATCTCGATGACTTTGCCAGAACTCGCCTCCATGACCACAATCGCCACGAAGATCCGGCCGTTACGTTCAGCCGTGTCCATTCCGGCCACGATCGTCGGCGGCCCCGTCAACGGCGTCAGACTCACATGCGTCGCCAACGACGATTGGATTTCGGCGGCCCGTCGGACCGTGACGCTCCAGGGATGATGCCGCAGTTGATGGATGAGACTTCGTTCGGCCATGTGCGTGGCTCCATAACACGATGTCGGCACCGGACAGTGATCATCGTGCCGTCACGGCGAACAATCGCAAAACTGTCACCGAAAGACAAGCCCGGACCGCTCATCCGACGCGCGAACAGACGTATCGCATCACATAGACGTTGAATGGCTTAGAGCGTCTGTCACTATGCGCCAAGAAGACGATTGCCTCACCCGATCCGCCTGCGGCGGATCGACCTCTCCCCTCGACTTCCTTCGACTCCGCTCAGAACAAGTCGCTCGGGGCATGCCGGAGGGAGAGGTTATCTGCCCCACTCCCCTCTGGGGAGAGGGTAGGGTGAGGGGCAGTCGGTCTGAGCCGCAGCACGTGATGGCGCTTGTGCCGCCGATTGTCCCTGCAACGAACCTCATGCGAAGGTCAAGCAGGAGAGGTGAAGACAAGCGTCGCTTCGGCAAGTCCCGCTGGATTCCACCGCGGGGCGATCCTGGTGAACGCCCGCCCTCCTCCCGTCGCGCTTGGGTGTCAAAGCCCCCCAATTGTGACGGGATTCCCTTTGCGTTCGGCAGCATCCTTCCGTATATGACATGGCTTGCGGTACGCTGTGCGTGCCCCGCGGACGTCATGAGAACCTCTGCCCACCGGAGCTTCACGGGAACACATCCGCTGTTTCCCCGCCGTCGTCGCGGGCTTCTGCACCGCATCTACCTCTTTGGCGCCACCTAAGGGTCCTTCCCGGCATCGCCCGTCTGAAACGAACGACAGACAGTTCAACCCTCAATCTCGTGCGTCGGTGTATGGGCAACCGCACGAAAGGGAGGATCGCCATGAGAGAGTATCCGGTTATCAAGACCCCCCTGCCGGGGCCCAAGAGCAAGAAGCTGATCGATTATGATGAGAAATTCGTCTCATCATCCTACACCCGTGCGTACCCGGTCGTGCTCGACCACGCCGATGGCGCCTGGATCTGGGACGTGGATGGGAACAAGTTTCTCGATTTCCATGCCGGGATCGCGGTCTGCGGCACCGGGAATGCCCATCCCAAGGTCGTCGACGCCATTGTCAATCAGGCGCGCAAGGCGGTGCACTTCTCGTCGGCCGACTTCTACCACGAGTTGGTCGGCGCCCTGGCCGACCGTCTCGGAAGACTCGCGCCGGGGAGTGAGCCGAAACGTGTCTTCTTCACCAACTCCGGCACCGAATCGGTGGAATGCGCCCTGAAGCTGGCGCGCTACAAGTCCCGGCGGCCGCGGATGATCGCCTTCATGGGCGCCTTCCACGGGCGCACGATGGGCTCCCTGTCTTTGACCTGTTCGAAGATCACGCAACGGGAGCGGTACTCGCCGCTGCTGCCGGATGTGACGCATGTGCCGTATGCGTACTGCTACCGCTGCCCCTTCAACCTCAAGCACCCCTCGTGCAAACTGGCGTGCGTCAGCTTCATCGAAGAGCAGATTCTCAGCCGCGTGGCGCCGGCCTCGGAGGTCGCCGCGATCATCGTGGAGCCGATCCAGGGTGAAGGCGGGTACATTGTGCCGCCGATGGACTACTTCCCAGCACTCGCCGCGCTCGCCAAGAAGCACAACATCCTGCTGATTGTCGATGAAGTCCAGTCGGGGATCGGCCGCACGGGGAAGATGTTCGCCATCGAGCACTATGGCGTCACCCCCGACATCATCACGATCGCCAAGGCGATTGCCTCGGGTGTACCCTTGGGGGCCTGCATCGCCCCCAGATCGATCATGGATTGGCCGCCGGGCGCGCATTCGACGACATTTGGTGGGTCACCATTGGGGTGCGCTGCCGCCCAAGCCACGCTCGACCTGGTCGAAGGCGGACTGATGGCCAATGCCGCCAAGCAGGGGAAGTACCTGCTCGGCGAATTGAAGAAGATGCAGAAGCGCCATCCGTCGATGGGCGACGTGCGCGGGTTGGGACTGATGATCGGCGTGGAGTTCGTGCTGGATCGCAAGACCAAGAAGCCCGCTCCCAAGGTGGCCAACGACATCATGATGAAGGCCTTCGAAAGCGGCCTGATGCTGCTGACGTGCGGCCCGAATGGCGTCCGTTTCATTCCGCCGTTGGTCATCACGCGCGCGCAGTGCGAGGTCGCCTTGGAGATTCTCGACAAGGTGATCGGCACCGTCGAGCGCCAGCACAAGATCTGAGTCGATCCCGTTGCTTCGACCGTAGGGGCGTATGGCAATACGCCCCTACGACACGTGGTTGTCGTGGTGTAGGGGCGAGGCGCTGCCTCGCCCTTCGTCCCGCCGGAAACGGGCGACCCGGCGGGTCGCCCCTACAGAGGGTTTTGCGTCCCCGCCGATTGCACCCCGGCACGCCCATGCGCATATTGCGGGCATGAAGACACACGAACCGCTGATCGTCACCTGCACGTACAGCCGCGAGCCGGAATTCGCGCGCCGGCTGTACGATCAGGTCGCGGCCGATCGGCTCCTGTCATCGCGAATCCGCATGCACGTTCCTCTGGAGAGAGGAGAGAAGGAGCAGATTCTCCCGGAGACGCAGGTCTATGCGACATTCCGGTTCTCACCGGAGGAATTCGCCGTCGCGCGCCGTTTGAAGTGGATTCAGATTGGCATGGCCGGCGTCGATTCGGCGCTCTTTCCCGCCATGCGAGACAGCAATGTGATCGTCACATCGTCGGTCGGTCTCCATGATGAGACGGTCCCGTATGTCGCCTGGGCCTTCGTGCTCGCGTTTGCCACCGGGCTCCACGAAGCGTATCGGCAGAAGTCGGCGCATATCTGGGACCGCCGCGCCGTGGTGGTCACGCGCCGGATTCTGTCGCAGCACTTGCTGCTGATCGTCGGTACCGGACGCATCGGCCAACGGATCGCCCTGCTGGCGAAGCACGCCGGGATGACCGTGTGGGGCGTCCGGCGTCGCACCACCGGCCCGAAGCCGCACTATTTCGACCGTGTGTTTTCGCGACGCGCCCTGCACAGCGCCCTGCGACAGGCCGACTTTGTCATCCTCATCGTTCCCGGCGGCGAAGCGACTGCGCAGATGATCGGCGCCGAGGAACTGGCTTGCATGAAACCCTCGGCCTACCTGATCAACATGGCCCGCGGCTCGGTTGTCGACGAACCGGCGTTGATTGCGGCGTTGCAGAATGGGACCATCGCCGGCGCCGGGCTTGATGTCTACGCCACCGAGCCGTTGCCGCCCAACCACCCGTTCTATGACCTCCCCAATGTCGCCATGACTCCTCATATCTCCGGGGACACACTGGACTACCCGTGGCGCGCGGCGCAGCTATTCCTGAAGAACCTCCGGCGGTATGTCACCGGCAAGCCGTTGTTCAACGTCGTCGACAAACGACGGGGGTATTGAATCGGCACATCGGAGCCCCCCGGCATTTCGGCACTCGTTCCCCGGCGCAAATGACATATATTGGCGCCTGCCGGGGGTATTCTTGTCCTGTTTGCTTCGGACGCGGGAACCCTCTCCCGGTCGTGTGATGTTCTGGCCGGGAGGCGCGGTATCGGGCCATCCTTGTCTCAGTGGCGGGTGCCGGTGTTCGCGGGATGGTATTGGGAACTCGGAGTCGCAGGAACACAGGTGGAGGTCAACAAGGAGCTTAAGGGCGCGTTGAAAGACCTCCCAATTCCGCACATGTGCGGTCGGGTGCCCACACCCGACCGTTGATGCACAGCCACTTGCGCCGGGTGTGGGCACCCGGCGCCACGGAACACAAGTGGAGGTCAACAAGGGGCTTAAACCCCTTGCCCTCTCAACCGGGGCATGGACGGTAGCGAAGGCAACGGAAGCGCGAGAAAGACAGGAGCGATTCGATGATCGTGCAGGAGCATGGGCGACAGGATCAAGTGAAGACAGATCATTCGGGTCTCGCCCCGGCCGTGGAAGTGACGCGCGGGGAGGCGATCGAGAGCATCCACCATGCCGCCGCGGCGGTGGTCGACTGTGAGGGGAATCTTATCGCGCATCTGGGCGACCCGGGGTTCGTGACCTTCTCGCGTTCCTCACTGAAACCGTTTCAGGCGCTGGCCGGGGTGCGACGCGGCGTCCCCGACCGCTTTGGATTCCAAGAGCGCCATCTCGCCCTGGTCTGCGCCTCGCACTCCGGCGAACCGCGACACGTCGAGGCCGCACGGGAGATGCTCGCCGCGATTGGCGCCCGCCCCGAGGACCTGCAGTGCGGCGTTCACATTCCGCTCTACATCCATCCGGAGGAGCCCCCGATCCCGCCAAAGACCGATTTCACCCCGCTGCACAACAACTGCTCGGGCAAGCACAGCGGCATGCTGGCGCTGGCACGCGTCCTGAACGCGCCGATCGATCACTACCTGGAACTCGATTCACCGGTGCAGAAGGCGATCCGCGAAACGGTGATCGAGATGCTGTCGTTGAGCGCAAACGAGATTCGTACCGGCACCGACGGCTGCTCGGCGCCAAACTACGCCGTGTCACTGCGGGCGTTGGCCGCGGGATACGCGCGTCTGTCGCAGGCGGCCAATCCCCGCCTGGGGCGATCACCCGCCGGGGCCGAAGGCGCACGGATCGTCGCGGCGATGATGCGCCATCCGGAGATGATCTCCGGGACCGGTCGGCTCGACCTTGCGATCTCCGAGGCCTCCGGGGGCACTCTGTTCACCAAGGCCGGGGGAGAGGCGGTCGAGTGTGTCGGCGTGCCGGAAAGGGGTTTAGGAATCGCGATCAAAGTCGGCGACGGGGGAACGCGAGCGGTCGGGCCGCTGCTGATCGGTGTGCTGCGTGAACTGGGCCTCCTGCCAGATGGATCAGCCGCCGGGCTCAACGGCTTTGCCGCGCCGATCCTGCACAACCACCGCGGCATCGCGATCGGCACCGCCCGCTATGTCGGGCGGTTGATACGGGACTAACCCCGAAGGATCGATCTCGAATTCAATCGTAGGGGGACAGCCCGCTGTGCCCTTTGTCGTCTCCGGGCACGATAGGCCGTTGCCCTCAACATGCGTTCAATCGAAATGTAGGGACGCGGATTCCGCGCCCAAAAGGGCAGGGCGGGCCCCCCCCCTACAAACACGGATCGCAGAATCGCGACGCGGGATTGGCGCCACGGAAGGCGACATCGATCATCTTGACGACGTCGACGATATCACTCCGGCTGCTGCAATCGACATCGGAGCGTCCGTCGATGGCCGGCGGGTTGTGCGGACACCCCGAATCAATCACGACCGGCCCACCGCGAAACGCCCGATTGACGATCCCGACGACATCGAGGATGCTGGTCTGGCCGTCACAGATCGGATCGGCGTGGCAGCGGCATGGTCCCGGTGCGAACACAACCGGGATGATGAACGGATTCGACTGCGTCGTGTCATTGTGGGCAATGCGGATCTCGGCGGTGTTGCTGTCAGTGGCCAAACCGGCCGCATTCATTACGACCGGCAGCACCAGATCGTCGCCCCCTGCCGGGATCGTGATCGGAAGCGACTGTGCCCCGGCAACAGAGAGCCAGTTCGACGACGGATCGGGCGGATCGACGTAGACAACCGAGACCGATCCGTCGAGCGCACCGTTGCCGAGGTTGGCGATGGTCAGTGTCGTCGAGTCGATGCCGGTCCACCCGGGATGGAAGCCGCAGGGGCCGCCGTCACCCAATGCCGAGGCCAGCCACGGCTCGATGCGCGGGCAAAGATACGGCGCATCGGTCGTGCCGCCCGGCAGACGCATGTACATGACTGGGTTCAACTGCCAAGTCCCCTCGCCAAACTGAATCGCACCCGCGTCATTGTCGCTGATGAAGAAGATATCGATATCGTGCGCGACTTTGCCGATCGTCGCCCAGTGCTCAGAACGGCAGACCGAGTCAGGGCGCGGTGGGTTAATCATGCCGGGAGGAGTCGCGCCGGGGTTGCAATTGGGCGTCTTCGTGTTTGTCAGGTTCTGCGGCTGGGACCATGACTGTCCGCCGTCGCGCGACACGTTCAGATACAGCTCACCATTCATGTATCCCAGCACCGAGTGATCCTCTTGCTCTGCTGGCGTGGGACCACCGAATCGGGTATAGACCACGTAAAGGTAGTCGCGATTGGTTTCGGCGCCACTTTGACAGGGCGTGGCACCATCCCCGATGCCGAGCGTCATCTTGGCGAGATTGAGATCGAAGCCGCCATCCGCGGCAGGATTGTCCCAATATCCCAAAGCCACTCGACTGATGGTCCACCGCATGTCATTCCAATGGCGGATAGCGACCTGCCTTGTCGCGCCTCTGCACGGCTGCTCGTCCCAGATCACATGCAGGGTACCATCGTGATCATAGGCCGTCGAAATGTGAACCCATGCCTGCGGTCCCAGTGAGTCATCGTAGTTCGTGATCAGGTTCTTGTGCGTGGACCCGAGCTCCGCGCCGCTAATCCATCCCGCTCCCTCGGACTGCGATTCGTAGTAGGCAACGTTGCGCAGACCGTTCAGACCATCCTCGGGATGATCCGAATGCAGGGCAATGGCGACCTTGTCGGAGTTCGGGTCGGCGGCGAGGACATATCCCAGCGTATGGCCGGAATCAATCGCCACCGGTCCCTGCCAAACGGTGCCGTCATAGCGCCAGTAGACATAGATACGCGGAGTCCAGTCTGTGGGCATCAACTCATCGTTCGCGGCCGTTGCCGAAACGACGTGGTAGATGTCCCACCTCGGTTCAGTCCTTGACTGCACATCAATCTGGGGCCAAATGACCTGGCCAAATTCGGGCGTGGTCGGCAGCTCGTCATCGATGGGCAGTGTGAGTCCGGGCAATGGTACGAACACATGCCAAGACGTGTATGGAGCACCTGCCTCTGCGCGTTGGTGGAATGCCAGATGGGCAAGATCATCATCGTCAGCCGCCAAGTTTGGGCTCTTGGCTCGAGCATGTACTCCGAGTGATAGGATTACGCCTCCGAATGGGTACTCCCAAGATGCCGTGTTCATGTTGTATCGAGTGTAGGCGACAAACCAGTCCGGGCCTTCCGGTTCCCCTATGTATGGATCCATCTCCATCCAAGCGAAATGCACGCGCTCTGCTCCGGCCCAACGGGCCGTTTGGTAACCCGACGAATGGTAGTGCTGGAGGTCCCAGAACGTGTTGGCGAAATGCAGTCCCGGCGCCAACGGCGGCGGTGTCCCTGCGGTGCGAAAGAACGGGCTCACCCGCGCACTGCCGTCGGCGACCACGCTGTGGTCTGTCGGCGGCGATACCTCCGACCCAGCAACCGTCACCGTCGCTGCCAAAGCAGCGGTCAAGGGTATTCGTTTAGGCCAATCCACGGCCCTTCTCCCCGAAGGCGGGACATCCAATGTCTGACGGCAATATGCCATGCCCCGGCCGGGTGTCAACCGGGATTCTGAGGGAACGACATGCCGGTCCGGATGCCACGCACAAACTTGTTGGTGCGTGCCCGACCATGTGGCAAACGCGGTCACGCACAAGCCGTCGACCGTTGGTCGGTCGGCTTGTGCATGCCACCCGGCGTGTTCTCAGGGCGTCCTGCAGTATGAGTGGAATCGGTCAACACCCTCACCCCAGCCCTCTCCCTCGAAGGGAGAGGGGGCAGGTTTTTCCCCTCGACCCGCTGGGGAGAGGGTAGGGTGGGGGGCAGTGGCCATCTCCGGGGACTTGGAACGACAGCGAGGTCGACTACTCCCATCACCATCATGTTAGATGCTGTTAGGACGACCCGACGGGTCTCCCCTACGTGAAGTCGCTGACCCCTGTGGTGGCCCGTAATATCCCTCCTCGTTCTTGACAGCACCAACCCGGGCTTTCGTGTTATATTGGACGCGGTGACGAATCCCATAGCCCATGGGGAGATGACAACGTGAACTCTACACTTGACAACACGCACGATATCCAATCGCACCCCGTTGAACCGTTCCGCATCAAGTCGGTTGAGGCAATTCGACTGCTGGGTCCATCCGAGAGGGAGGCACGTCTCCAGAAGGCGGGCTTCAACCTGTTCAATATCCGTGCCGCCGATGTGTACATCGATCTGTTGACCGATTCCGGAACCGGCGCGATGTCGGATCGCCAGTGGGCCGGCCTGATGTGCGGCGATGAATCGTATGCCGGCGCGCGCAGTTTCGAACATCTGGAACGGACGGTTCGCGACCTGACCGGGTATGACCATGTGATGCCGATGCATCAGGGACGCGCTTCTGAGCATCTGCTGTTCGGCGCCATTCTGCAACGCGGCGACTATGTGGTCGCCAATGCCCATTTCGACACCACGCGCGCCAACGTCCTCGATCGCGGCGGGATTCCGGTCGATCTCTCCGATCCCCATTGCCGGAACGTGGATGACCCGCATCCCTTCAAGGGGAACATCGATTTGGAGGCGCTGGAACGATTCCTACAGGCTCACCCCGGACGGGTTCGGTGCTGCATCCTGACCATCACCAGCAACACCGTCGGCGGTCAACCGGTCAGTATCGCGAATGCGCGTGCCGCCAAGGACATTTGCGGCCGTCACAATGTGTCGCTCTACTTCGATGCAGCCCGGTTCGCCGAAAACGCCTGGTTTGTGTCGCAACGTGAACCGGACTGGATCGGTCACCCGGTTCGTGAGATCGCCCGCGCCATGTTCGACATCGGCGACGGCTGCCTGATGTCGGCCAAAAAAGATGCCCTCGCGAACATCGGCGGTTTCTGTGCGGTTCGCGATGAGAAGTTGGCTGCGCGTCTGAAAGAGATGATGGTCATCAGCGAGGGATTCCCCACCTACGGCGGCCTGGCAGGGCGCGACCTCGAAGCCGTGGCCTGCGGGCTGGAGGAAGTGACCGATCGCGAGTATCTGTCCTACCGTACCGGCCAAGTGGCATGGCTGGGAGAGCAGTTGGCAGCGGCCGGCGCCCGCATTGTCCGTCCGGTCGGCGGCCACGCGGTCTTCGTCGATGCCGCCGCGCTCTACCCGCACATACCACCCGGGGCATTCCCCGGGCAGGCCCTGTCGGTCGAATTCTACCGACGTGGCGGCGTACGCACAGTGGAAATCGGCTCCCTGATGTTCGGCGGTTCGGACCCGGAGACGGGACGGCCGCATGTTGCGCCCCATGAGTTCGTGCGCCTGGCAATCCCACGTCGCGTCTACACCGCCTCGCACTTGCAGTATGTCGCCGAGATCTTCACCGAGATCTTTGCCCATCGACACGAGGCCCGGGGCCTGGCCATCGAGTATCAATCCGGCCACCTCCGGCATTTCACGGTCCGGCTGCGTGAACTCCCGGCCTCGATTCTTGCCGGGGCGGGAGCAGTCGCATGAGCGTCTCCGACCGGCAGGGGTCTGTACGTTGCATGATGATCGGGTTTCCTCCCGCGCTGATTCTGATTGCGAACTCCATGCTGATCGCCGGGTGCGGCACCGCCGAGAAGTACCAGAAGCCGCCCGAGAAGGGAGCTCTTGTCTCCGGCACGGCCGAGATGCGACTGGAGCCCCAATCAGCGGCCTGGGCCCGGGATCTGACCAGCGCCCTGGATGCGGGCCGACTGGCCCTGGAGATGGGCGATACGGCACGAGGTTTCGCGGTAACCGATTCGATTCTTGGTGTGGCCGAGGAGATCTTGGATACTCTACCGGACGGAACGCAACTGCAGAAATTCCTTGTTCTGGTCGCCGCCGATGCCTATGGACGGCTCGTGTCGTGGGAGAAGGCGCGCGGCAATGAGGCCGGGTCGGCGGGATGGACCGCCCGCTTCGGCGCGCTCGCGACCAAGCTGAAGGCGCGTCACGATTCGGCACAAGCACTCCCCGCCGAATCCTCAGTCACCGGTGACTGAGTTCTTGCGAACACCGCCATGTTCGGCACTTGGGTCAATACCGCGACCGTCACCGCCGGATCGTTGCTGGGTTTGGTGGTCGGTGATCGCCTCCCGGAGAAGATCAAGCAGTCCGTCTTCACCGCCCTGGCGCTGGTGACACTCTCGATCGGTGTGATGCTCGTCATTCGGGGCACACGTCCGCTGTTGATCGTCGGCGCCATTATTCTCGGCGGCATCACCGGTGAGATCATCGCCATCGAGCGCCGTCTCGAGCGCTTCGGCACCTGGTTGCAGGGCATCGCCCGGGTCGGTTCCGGACAGTTCGTGCGCGGCTTCGTCACCGCGTCGCTGTTGTTCTGTGTCGGGCCGATGACGGTCGTCGGCTCGATTCAGGATGGTCTGTCCGGCGATTCCACGCTCCTGATCACCAAGTCCGTGATGGACGGTTTCGCCGCGCTGGCGTTGGCGGCAACCACCGGCATCGGCGTGCTCTTCGCCGCCGGAACGGTGTTGGTCATTCAAGGATCGCTGACGTTGTTGAGCGGATGGTTCTCAGCCCTGACGGTGCCGGAGGCGCTCAATCAACTGTCCGCCGTCGGCGGCCTGTTGATCCTCGGATTGGGCATTCGGATGCTGGGATTGAAGGATATCCCGGTCGCCAATTACCTCCCGGCGCTGGTCTTCATCGCCGCCGCGGCGGTGTGGTTATGAAGTTGCATCTCAGTTGATGACGTGTGTGCCCGCGATCTGTGATCGCGGTTCGTCGTGTGGGCGCGCGGCGCCCGCCAATCCGCGATCACAGATCGCGGCCACGCATTCTTCCTCGCGACAACCAACCTGTAGGTCAGGAGCCCTGCGCTCCTGACTTGAGTGGGGCCAGACCTCAGAACACCGCCAGCGACGACGGCAGGTAGCGCCGCATGTCGCAGAACATGCGGTTGGTCATCAGGAGGGCAATCTCCTTGATCTGGAAACCGTGGGTCAGCAGCATCTGCAGCGAGGCGAAGTTCTTGCCGTTGAGCCAGAGCTTCGGGCGATCATCGCATTCCTTGGCCAGCAGTTTCAGGGAGTGGGCGATGATATCGGGTAGATAGGTGTCCCGAGTCGCCAGCACCGGCGCCACGAATCCCTGGTGGGAGATATACGAGTAACCGACCAGTGTGCCGCCGACGGAGAAGACATATCCGGTGTGGTTGTCGTCGGCCAGCCAGTAGCAGTGGTCGACCGAACGGTTGATCCCGCGAATCTCACGATCCATGTGGTTGAGATCGGCGAGCAACGCGGTGGAGTCGATGATCCGTGGCGTCACCGTCTCGGTCGGCTCCGGGCATTCCATCTCCTTGCAGGACGGGCCCTCCAGGAGCATCAGGTTCTTGCGCGGGAACATCCCCAGCCGGGAGTACAAGGCGATGGCCTTCGGGTTGTAGGTGAAGGTACACTGCGATGTGATATAGGCCTCGCGCTTCTCCGCTTCGGCCAGTCCGTTGCGCAGCAAGGCGGTCCCCAAACCGCGGTTCTGATACGCTGGGTCGACGAACAGATAGGCCACGTGCCACTGCCGATCGCGCATGTGCGAGGTGGCGAAGCCGACCAGCTTGTCATCCTCATAGGCGCCCCAAGACAGGTCGGGGTCCTGCTCGTATATGTGACGCATCAATGGGGGAGGGGTTTTGAACTTCAACTCCAGGGCCGTCAGACCCGCCTTGGTCCGCTGGTCGTCGACGGTGCGGCTCATCAGCCGCGCCGCGTCCAGGAGGTCGGAGGCCGACAGCGGGGCGATCCGTGGTCCGGTTCGGGCTGTGGCCGCCCGTTTGGGCTTTTCTGCTACCGATGTCATGGTCGTCTCACTTCCCACTGCTTGTTACGGATTTCACCCCCACGTCCCTGCTCGTGGGAGCCGGTCTTCGTTCGCCGCGCTGTCGGGTTATGCCGGGCCCGGTGCAGACACAGGTCCGGCGACGTTCACATACCTTAGTTCACACAAATTACGAAATAAAGTCAACGACATTTGTGCCTGCGGCCGATCGGCTCCGGTCGGAGGACCTCCGACACTTATACCAACGGGCCCGGAATTCATTCCCGCCGGAGGTTTCAGGAAGGCCCGGGAGAGATCCGGGTCCTGTCGCCACTCTCGTCGTTCTTGACCGCCCCCAGGGCGGTTGATAACTTGCTTGAGGGGTGGTAAACCTCCGGTGCTGCCGTGTCCAATGGCTCCGTCCCATTCGGCCTCTCACGCCCGGTTCTGGTCCTCAACCAGAATTATGAGCCGCTCTCTGTCTGTACGGCCCGACGGGCGGTTGTCCTCGTTTTTCTGGGCAAGGCGGAGGTCGTGGAGCGGCTCGATGGTCGGATGGTGCACACGCCCCAACTGGTTTTCCCGCTGTCCTCGGTCGTGCGGCTGGGGCTGTTTGTGCAGCGCCCCCGCAAGCGGATCCTCCTGACCCGGCGCAACATCATCAAGCGCGACGGCCACCGTTGCCAGTACTGCGGCCAGTCCCGGACCGCCATGACCGTCGATCACGTCACTCCCAAGAACCGGGGCGGCACCGACTCGTGGGAGAACCTCGTCTGCGCCTGCATCCGCTGCAATAACAAGAAGGGCCACCGCACGCCGGAAGAGGCGGAGATGCCCTTACGCCGTACGCCCCATCGCCCCAACCACATCACCTTCATCCAACGCTTCATCGGCCTCGGCGACCACCGCTGGAAGCAGTATCTGTTCTTGGATTAGAATGGCAGGGTGCGTGCGTTGCACGCACCGAATTCTGTGGCGGACACCGGGCTTTCGGCCCGCTGACGGTGCGTGCAAAGCACACACCCTTCGTCAGGACCATGTTCCGTAGGGGCGACCCGCCGGGTCGCCCGAGGGCGAGGCGCCGCCTCGCCCCTACACGAGATGCATCGCCTTCCGCACGTCGGCCATGGTCGCCGAGGCCTTGGCGCGGGCGCGGTCGGCGCCGGAGGCCAGGGCCCGGTCGAGCGCGGCGGTGTCGCGCTCCAATGCGGCGCGGCGCTCGCGTATCGGGGCCAGCGTGGTGTTGAGGTGGTCGGCCAATCGCATCTTGCAGTCGACACAACCCAACTCCCCGGTACGGCAGGGGGGAGCGATGGCGCTCTCATGATCCGGCGTGTAGATCTTGTGCAGCGCATAGACCGGGCAGATCTCGGGACGACCGGCATCACCCTTTCGCAGTTTCTGCGGATCGGTGAACATCTTCTTCAGACGCGCGCGGGTCTCATCGGCCGAGTGCGACAGCGAGATTTCATTCTCGTATGACTTGCTCATCTTGCGCCCGTCGATCCCCGGCACCGCCGCGAATGTGGTCAACTTCGCCTGCGGCTCGGGGAAGACCTCGCCATAGAGCGTATTGAACCGCCGCGCCACCTCGCGGGTCAGCTCGATGTGCGGCAACTGGTCCTGCCCGACCGGGACCCACCCCGCCTTGTAGACCAGGATGTCCGCCGCCTGCAGTAGCGGATACCCCAGGAAGCCGTACGAATCCAATCCCAGTTCTTCGGCTTTGTCCTTGTAACTCGGCACTCGCTCCAGCCAGGGGATGGGGATGATCATCGAAAAGAGCAGATGCAGCTCGGCATGCTCTTTGACATGCGATTGCACAAAGACCGCGCTCTTGCCGGGATCGAGCCCCGCCGCCAGGTAGTCGATCGCCATCTGCCTGACCCGTTCCGGCAGCTCCGCTGTGTCAGCGAAATCCGATGTCAGCGCGTGCCAGTCGACGATGCAACAGTACATCTCATAGTCGCGCTGCAACGCCACCCAGTTCTTCAGCGCGCCCTCGTAGTTGCCCAGATGCAAACGCCCGGTCGGTTGCATTCCCGAAAGTACGATGCGGTTCTCGGCCATGATGCTCCTCTATGTGATCCTCTGGTTTGAATCTCGTTGCCGTGCGACCACCGATTTCGCCCAATCCCCGAAAAGTACTGGCCGCCAACCTTCCTCGACAGATTCTCCAAGCTTGCTCAGATAGTCTGTGAGTGTGGAAACAATGTGATCTCCAACAACCGTCACCGCCGTTCCTAGCAGTCCTGCCGTGACCGGTCGATCCGCGCCTACGACAAGACCAACTCCGGTCCCAGCAGCAGCTGATGCCAATCGCCCAAGAAAACGCACAGCCTTTCGCCCGACTGGCTTGAACCCAGTGATATGAACGACGTCATTATGGTATGCCGACAGTTTATCCCTGTTTGTTTCAGACACGCTGTGCACCCAAGGTCGAAACTGCGAAGAAGCGTCGCGCAGCCGCAACACAGTTCGAAAGGAGATATTCCCTTGATTGACCAGCACGGCGATGTCTGGATACTCGACTTCTGCCTGCAACAGGCTTAGAGTCTGGTTCAACTTGGAGTTGTGTCGCACCGCGCCAACAATCTTCGAGGAGACGATTGAGCCAGTAACCCCGCGCGAATAAAGGTCGGTTCCTTCCCGAGCGGCTGTCCAGAGGTTCCTGTTGGCCTGGGCGATGGCGATCAAGACAGAGCCGTCGTGCAAGAACCCCGCGGTCCTCACCGCGGAATTGATTGCTTCGAAGTTCACATTGATGGTGATCTTCGTCGGCTGCTCAGACTGTGGCGCGATGGCTGCAGAGACCGGGACTGGCTCCGCCTGGAAGTAGGCCGGCCATATCTCATCAACCACTGGTTGCAGGGCTGCGATCACCACCTCGGAGCGGACAGAGTCCTTTGTCGCATCATCGATTGCCCTGCCGTACTGATCAGCCTTGATTTCAAGGACCGAGTCCCTTAGTGCTCGAAGAAACCTCTTCCTTCGCCTCGAGTTGGAAATCGCCTGATCGGTCGCGCGGTGCGCCACTTTTCGTTCAAATGCACGGAGGGGGTGCGTTACAGCTTCCTCATCCCGGATGTTCACAAGCGTATGAGTATCAGTGCGTGGATCGTACACAGCAGTAGTCGCGAAGTCAAAATAGACGAAGCTGAGAGCCCCATCACAGAGGAGGTTCATCAGAGAGTCCAGCTCTCCGGCAACCAGCGCCCATTGGATTAAGGCTACTAGTTGATTGGGTGTCGTGATAACGAGTTTCGCTCGTTCGTAGTAGACGAGAGCCTCCGCGATTGCCCCGAGATCGGCTGGCTTTCCCTCCAAGTGCAACAGCGGCTCATTGAAAGCCCAAGTCTCCGTGGGCACGAGGATAGATCGGGGATGGCCAGGCTCATTCGTCATATCGGGACTATAGCAAGAGACCTGTCTGAGCACCACTGTTGTTGTGCGGGTCAGCCCTCGGGCTGACCCCGGACCCGAAGGGTCCGCTTCGTTTGAACGAGATTTGGCTCGGATCGCCGCTTCGGGGCGAACGTCAGCCCAAGGGCTGACCGGCACATCGGCACGTACGGCTCGTGGGACAAATCGGAAGGGCAGCCATTCCTGTCTGCCCGCACAGGCAGGAATGCCTGCGCCACCAAAGTGATTGACCCGGCCTCGCTCCATTTCGGTGATTGGTGTCAGAGGAGGACTCAAACCATGTATCGCAAGATCGATGATTTCATGCAAAGCTGGGACTACGAGGCAAAAGGCACCCAGAAGATCCTCGACGCGCTGACCGATCAATCGTTGTCGCAGGCCGTGGCGAAGGATCACCGGACGATCGGACGGATGGCCTGGCACCTGGTGACGACAATCCCGGAGATGATGGGCCACACGGGATTATCAGTGGGAGGTGCTGATCCACATTCGCTAACGCCCGCCGACGCCGCCACGATCAAGAAGAGCTATGCGGCCGTGGCCAAGGCGCTCGGAGATGAGGTCAGGGCGAAGTGGCAGGATGCCGCACTCGAAGTCGAGGACAACATGTACGGCGAGACCTGGAAGCGCGGTGTGACGCTGACTGCGCTCCTGATGCACCAGGCACATCATCGCGGCCAGTTGACCGTGTTGATGCGTCAGGCGGGACTGCGGGTCCCCGGTGTCTACGGCCCGGCGCTGGAGGAGTGGAGCCAGTACGGTCAGCCGGCGCCGCCGGTGTGAGCTACGTCATGCGGATCGATTTGTAAAGCGTACGAACTGTCATGCTGAGCCGCTGCCCCGTCCAGTGGACGGGGCAGGGCGCGAAGCATCTCTATAGGCACCAGCCGAACGAGACGCTACTGCTCGCTGTCCGCCTCCGGCGGTTTCTGCAACTCAACAATCTGCTCGCGCGCAAAGGTGCTGTCCTCGCCTTTCGGCCATTTCTCCAAATATTCACGGTAGGCGGCAATCGCGTCGTCCTTCATGCCACCCTGGCCGGCATACCATCCCGCGCTCACCGAGGCATCGTCGGCCAGATCGCTGGTCGGCCAGCGCTGGACCAGCTCACGGCATTTCGCCGCGGCGCCTGTCCAATCCTCGCGTTTGCGTAGGTCCCAGGCGATGTCGAGTACAGCGCTGTCGGCCCGGCCGGACTTATTCTCGGGATCGGACGCGACGATTGCCGCAAAACGCGCATCGGCTTCATCCAAACGGAAGTGCGCTTGGAGACTGCCGGCCAGACGATACAGGAACTGCGGATCGCCGGACTTGCTCTTCTCCTCGGCCAGAAGCGCCGCCAGCGTGCCGATTCCCTTTTCGTAATTCTCGATCGTCGGGATGAACTCGCCGGTGCGCCGGAATCCCATCGTCCGGTCGATCTCCTCGCCCCCCGGCTTGCAGACCAGCACGGTCGGGGTGCCGACGATGCTGAAGCGCTTGCGCAGCTCGGGAGCGTTCTTCACGTTTCCCTTGGCGAGAATGTACTTCGCCTTCGCCCACGCTTGAAACCTCGGATCGGCCCAAGTGGACTCTGCCAGAGTCCGACATGATCCTCACCCCGGCTGGAAGAAGTCGATCAACAGCGGCTTGTTGGCCGCCTTCGACATTGCGAACGCCGAATCGATGTTCTCCAGCCACATTTCATGGCCGTTGAACGATTGATACCATGGCGTCTTCTCATCCGCCGCCTGGGCCATCCCGGCGAACAGGGCGATGGCGACCAAGACGAGTGCCGCCACGATAATCGATCTTGGCTGTCTGTTCACTGCTGCTCCTTTCCTGCTGCACGGCTATTGCCAAACGTCATGAGATCGCCGACCGGAATGCGTCGACAGCCCTCACCCGCCCGCCAAAGGCGGGCGTCCTCTCCCGGAGGGAGAGGGTAACGGCAACCTCTCCCTCCGGGAGAGGTCGCCTGGACCAACGGTCCAGGCGGGTGAGGGAGAAGCCACGCCAACCACGGCACCTTCACTTGAGAATCTCATCAAAGAAACCCCGCATCGCCTCCCAGGAACGGCGGTCGGCGGTCGCATTATACGCCGCGCCGCGGGATTTGTCATCTCCGGCGTCGGGATTGGTGAAGCTGTGCACCGCACCGCCGTAGATGACAACCTGCCAGTCGACACCGGCGGCGCGCATCTCACGTTCGAAGGCCGCCACCTGCTCCGCTGTGACATGGGGATCATCGCCGCCGTGGAGGACCAGGACCTTCCCCTTGATGTTGCGGGCCAGCGTGGAATCCGGTGTGTCGAGATTCCCATGGAAACTGACCACACCCGCCAGCGGCGCCCCGGAACGGGCCAGTTCAAGAACCGTTCCACCGCCAAAGCAGTACCCAATGGCGGCCACACGGAGCGAATCGACCAGTGGTTGATGCCGTAAGACTTCCAGCCCGGCACGGGCACGTGCACGCAAGAGCGGACGATCGCTGCGATACTTGCCCGCCTGCGCCGCCGCTTCCTCGGTGGTCTGCGGACGGACGCCCTTGCCGTAGATGTCCGCGCCGAAAGCGACATACCCCAACTGTGCCAGCTTCTCACAGCGCATCTTCACATATGGCCCCAGCCCGGTCCACTCATGCACAACGAGGATACCGGGCCGTTTCCCGGCCACCGAATCGTCATAGGCGAGATACCCGTCGAGGACGGTCTCGCCTTCTTTGTACTCGACCACTTGCGTCTTGACTGCAGCGAAGGCATTCGCACTGACCAGCAATGCCGCAAGCAGCATAAATGATCTTATCACCACGGCCTCCCTGCGCACCCCGGCGCCATGGCGGCAAGAATGATAACCGGACCGACTTTGTCAAGAATACTCCGACCGGAGGCGGGTATGGTCACGGTAGCGTGAAGCGCGATAGGAGCAGCGCGTACGTTATCGCTTCCCTGGGGCCCATGTGCAGCATCCACATGGAGTCGCCGTCCCAAGCGAGACCGCCGACACGCACCGGAAGCGGCAGAGAGTCGATGATTTCCCCCGTCAGGCGCAGCTTGTACAGGTCATACGCGGCGATGTACAGATGCTCTCCATCTGAGGCAATACCGCTGGAGTAGCCCAGACGCGGCGGCAGAGAGATTTCCCGGTCAAGTACGGCATACCCCGAATCCTGCGATTGCTGCAGGTTGATCCCCAATAGCCGCGGCGCGGGTGCCTGGACGATCCAGAGGTGACCGTCGGCCCAGGTCATGGCTGTCATAAGGGCGTCGTGATGCCGGGGCAGAGTGAACGCCGGCGTTAGGTTGCCCTCGCTGTCCATCCTCGAGAATACCATCGGTTGACTTCCGTCAACGACCCAAAGGTCACGGTCACTCCAGGCCATCGCGTCAAGGTGCCTGTCGGCCAGCAGGAAGCACCGCAGACGCACACCTGCCAAATCAGTGACCAAGACGGAATCGCCTCGAACCCGGTCAACGCCGTTCCAAGGGCGGAAGCACACCCAGATCGTTCTTCCATCGGATGCAATCGTTGCTGATGGCGCGGACTGATTGATCGTCAAGAACTCGTAGTTGTCGTGGTACCGAACGACACGGATGACCGGTCGCCCGAGACGGTCACCCTTGAGCCGAACCGCACCCTGGGAGTCAATGAAGGCCTGCACCGGCCTGGGATCCAGCACGGACAGGAGCCACGAATACCTGGATATGACGTCAGGACAATACCCGGGATACATTCGCCGTGAGACCGTGAACCACCCGTGTACGTCCTGTCTCCAGATGAACGCGTCACTGCCACATCCGTCGGGAGCCTCATAGACGAGTTGCATATCGTCAGGGCGGATGTCGGTCAGCACCGACCTCGGGATGTCGATTACATACTCAACCGGCCCGAAGATGATTGTATCCTTCCACCTGAATCCATCGGAAATGGCCGCGATAGGATTCTCCATCACGCTCATCGCCGGCAGCTTGGTCACCGGCGGCGGCTCCAAGGGGCATTCCTCGGCGCAGCCGAGGCAGAGAATGGCGACTGTGCCCAGAGAAAGACGACGGATCCTGTTCATTGCCACCTCCGCTCCCGCCACGGCGCTGCCAGCAGCCAGGCGCAAGATGCAGTCCTGAATCCACTACCGTTCAGGCATTGTTGTATTCCCGCGTCCATTAGGACCATTGAACGCTCCGCCCCTCACCCCGGCCCTCTCCCGGAGGGAGAGGGGGAAAGTTAACCTCTCCCTCCGGGAGAGGTCGATCCGCCGCAGGCGGATCGGGTGAGGGATTCTCCCTGGATCAAAGACAGAAACGGGGGATTGTCATGCTGAGCGAAGCGAAGCATCTGCTGTTCTCTCCAAGAAGGGGAAAGCAGACCCTTCGCTTCGCTCAGGGTGACAGGGACTCGTGGTAACGGCGATTCCGAGTCGTAAAGCGACATGTGGTCATGCGGCGCAGGAACCCGGTTGACCCATCCCCGCCGTTTCGTACTTTGCCGCCGGAGGAAGTGAGGAAGAAGATATGCCCAAGCTGCGTGTCCTGGTCGTCGATGATGAAAAAGCCCAGCGCGAACTGGTCGGCGGGGCTTTGCGCAAGAAGGGGTATGCGATTACTGAGGCCGGTTCGGCCGATGAGGCGATCGCCGCCGCCGAGCGGACGTTCTATGAGATCGCGTTGCTCGACATCCGTATGCCGGGGCGCTCCGGTCTCGAATTGCTCGGCGAATTGAAGACCACCAATCCCGACCTGCAGGCAATCATGATTTCCGCCCATGCCGACTTCGACAGCGGCATGGAAGCGATGAAGAAGGGGGCCTTCCACTTTCTCAAGAAGCCGGTCGATTTGCCGGAGTTATTCAAAGTCATTGAAGAGGCAGGCGAGCGGCATTGGCTGTTGGCCGAGAACCGCTATCTGCGCGAGAAGCTCGACGAGCCGTACACCGCCGAAAGCCCGGTGATGGTATCGACCGCGTTGCGTGAGGTTTTTTCGACCGTGGCGCGTGTCGCCGACTCCGATGCCACCGTGCTGATCCGCGGCGAATCAGGCACCGGGAAGGAGTTGGTGGCGCGGGCGCTGCATCGGGCGTCGCACCGGGCGCAGAGGAACTTCATCGCTGTGAATTGTGCCGCGCTGCCGGAGACGCTCTTGGAAGCGGAGTTGTTCGGCGCGGAGCGCGGCGCTTACACCGGCGCGGTGGCGCGGCGTCTCGGACGCTTCGAGCTGGCCTCCAGCGGAACGCTCTTTCTCGATGAAATCGGCGATGTCCCCGCCTCGATCCAGGCCAAGCTCTTGCGCGTCCTCGAACAGAAGACCTTCGAGCGCCTGGGAGGCACGGAGACGATTTCCTCGGATTGCCGCATTGTTGCCGCGACGCACCAGAACCTGGAAGAGATGGTGCAGGGTGGGCGCTTCCGCGACGACCTGTATTACCGCCTCAACGTCATCCAGATCGCCATCCCGCCGTTGCGCGACCGGATGGAAGACATCCTGCCTCTCGTAAAATCATTCATCGACCGGCAGAATGTCGGCCGCAAACATCCGATCACGGGAATCACACCCGAAGCCAAGGATGCTCTCCTGTCGTACCGTTGGCCGGGCAATGCGCGCGAGTTGCTCAATGCCGTCGAACGCGCCTGTGTCTTGGCGCGGGGCGATGTGCTCGAACTGAAGGACCTGCCGCTCCACATCCAGCGGTCAACGCCATCGTCTGATACCTCCGTAGTCACGGAGACGCCAACACTGCCACTGGCCGAGGTCGAGCGGCGTCACATCCTCCGCGCCCTCGAATTCCACCAATGGGCAATCGCCCAGACCGCCGAGTCGCTCGGGATCCACCGCAACACGCTGCGGTTGAAGATGAAGGAGTATGGCTTGGAGCGAACGTGAAGAGGCGCTTCCTGAACGACTGAGCGGGGCGGTCGCTTCGATTTCCCGATACGCCGCATGCCTAGGATGTGCCTGCCCGAAAACGGTGCATCTTCCGAAGCGAGTGCACCGAGCCGCACCGCCGACCCGCTAAAGTACAACGATATCGACAGCTCGCATCACGCTGAACCCCAATAGGATAGCGCATGTGCCTGGCGCTGGCACGGCCGTTGCTTTCACGGCCGTCGGATGGAATCTATTGGAGGTTGACATGAGAACGAAAAGCAAGGTGGTATTACTGGCTGCGTTGCTCGCCGTGGGGTTGCTGACAGGATGCGAGAGGACCAAGACCGTGTATGTCTCACCCGAGGACCGGACGCCACCATCGGTGCCGCGCGGCGTGTATTCTGTCACCGGCGATGGGATGGTCTCCATCTTCTGGTATGGCGGCACCGAGGACGATCTGGCCGGTTATCACGTTTGGCGCGCCAACACACCGGACGGTCTGTACACGGCAATCGAGCGCATCGACCTCGACCCACGTAAGCCGGGCGACCCGCCGATCGACTGGCAGTACGACGACACCTACAAGATCGTGAATGGACAGACCTACTACTATGCCGTCAGCGCCTTCGACTTCGACGGCAACGAGAGTGAACTGTCCTACGAGGACGTCTTCGACACGCCGCGCCCGGCCGGGACCAATGTGTTGCTTGACGCTGACCGGACCTCCATCGCGGCCTTCTCCTTCGAAGCGGAGTCGCCGGTCTCGCCCGGCGATGATCGTGGCGACATCGCGCTCGTCTATGACTCTGAGCAGGACATCCTCTACATCGAAGCGATCCATGATGACACCTACCTGCAGGACTTTGGATTCACCGAATCGCTGGACGACGTCGACTGGGCGCCCCAGGACGGCTACTCGGCGCTGCACCGGGCCGAAGTGATCCGCGGCCACTCGTATGTGGTCGAGGTCTTCCGTAGTCCCGGCTCGGAGTTGGCCAACTACGCAAAGTTCCGCGTGACCAGCGTCGGCACGACCTGGATGCGGATCGACTGGGCATACCAGATCGACCCCGGCAATCCCGAACTGAAGCGGGCGGTCCGGCACTCGGACTCCACGGCGGTGGACGCCGGACGGTGAAGCGGTCGCATGACGATGTGCCTGGAGAGAATGGGATTCGAGGTCAGAAGGAGGGGCAAGCGATGAAGGACACAACGATCAGGAGACTGGCGCTGGCGACGGTGATCGCGCTCGCCATGGGAAGCGCCGGATGCGCTTTGATCATCACGTCGGATGCGGCGCACCGCAGCCGGTACGACGACTACGACTGTGAGGACTGTCACACCACGGTGGTGATTGTGGACTACAAGTCCGCGCCCGATTCCAGCGTCACGGTGGTGTCGGATTCGACGGTCGTCGCGCGGGAGTGTACGGCTACACGATAGGAGAGTGGGTCATGAAGGCACAGCCGATCATCCGAATGGCCGCCGGTGTGGGCACACTGATGCTCATGGTGGGGACGGCAACGGCTCAGAAGGGACCGGCGGAGAAGATCCAGATCGTCCCGGTTCCGAACGAGGACCTGCAAGTCTGGATCTGGCCCGATCGCGGCGAGGGAGCAACCTACCGCGAGGGCGACCCGATTGCGTTCTATGTCGAGGCCACGCGCGATTGCTTCCTGATCCTCTATGACATCGACACGCGCGGTCGGCTTCAGATGTTGTTTCCCGCCGATCCGTGGGACGACAACTTCATCACCGCCGGGGAATCGATCCGCTTCCCGCGTCCCCAGGACGGTTACGATTGGCGCGTCGATGGTCCGGCGGGGACCGAGTACGTGCAGGCGATTGCCTCCGAGTTTCCGATCCCGCTCCCCGATTGGCCGGTCTATCTGCGTTCCGTCAACGGCGGCGACGGTGTTTGCGCCGACCCCGAATTGCGCGACTTCCGCTGCGGTGACGACCGACTGGGGTACATGGACATCGTCAATCACAAGATCGCCGGGCGCTATTGGGATTGGTGTGCCGCCGACCTGGCCACCTTCGAGGTCCGGCCGCGCCGTATCCATCACGTCTCGGTCGTCTGGGACCCGTGGCCGGATGTGTTCTACGGCCAGATCTACATCGGCTGGCCTATTGGCGGACGGATCTACATCGACGGCATCTACATCGGCATCGCGCCGTTGTGGATCCCCCGCCACCACTATGGCCGGCACGTGATCACCTGCTATTCCGGTTCACGGCTGGTGCGTCGGCATCGCATCGAGTTCCGCCCCAAGCGTGAGTACCGTGGGCCCATCGGGTCAGATGGCGGGTATGAGCGCGCCCGCGGCAATCACACCAAGGTCGCCCGGCGCGGGACACCTCCCTCGGTCATCATTGAGCGGGATCGCAGCCATGGACTCCAAACTGGAACAGTGACACGAGAGCGACGCGACCAGCGCCAAATTACCAGGGAGCCGGTCCATGTCGGGCGTGAGAAAGCCGAACGCCGATCGAGCGTGCCACCGGGACGCGACCTGATGATTCGAACCGGAGATGTTCGCCAGGAGAGAAATCGCGACGCCGAGGTCAAGAGGAATGACCCACCGCCCTCCGCCAAGGGAGCATTCAAGGAGAAGCGGCAAGGGTGGTGGGGATCTGTAACCCAAGCGGTCAAGGGCGCCGCGCGCGATCTGGCCGCCTCAGCCGGGGCGGCGGATCGGGATCGGCATGCCACATCACGCGGCGCGGCAGTGAAGAACGCACACGCCAAAGGCGACGCGAAACCGGGGAACATCACCAAGACGAAATCCCGCCCGGAGACACGCTCCACCGACAAAGGCGAAAAACCGAAACGACGGGAACGTGACTGAACAACAAGAGCCAGTAACGGTTCAGCGTACCATGCGCCAAGGGAGAGAACGCGATGACGGGCCACATTTTCAAGTTGAAATTGGCAGTCGGCGTCGGCAAGGTCCTTGCCTTTGTCATCGCGACATATGCCTTGCTGCAGTTGGTCGTGTTCACCGGCCTCGGTACCGTGTCCGCGCGGTACTGGTCCCGGTATGATGGACGTGGGTTGAATGAGCCCTGGTTCCTTGCCTCCAGCATCGGAAGTCTCGCCGTCGTACTGCTGGTCTGCTTCGGGTTCCTTCGGTACGTCGAGAAGCGGGGCTGGTCCCATGTGGGACTCCATCGCCGGCGTGCCTTGAGGCTCTTCGGCGCGGGGACCCTGGTGTCCACCGTCGCCGTCGGCCTGATCGTCGCCATCGCGATCGGCGCCGGTGCCGTCACGCTGACGGGGACCTCCGCATCGCTGACACGAGGAGTGCTGTACCTGCTCTTGATGTTGATCGGCGGTCTGTGCCTGGTCGTGCAGGAAGAAATCATCTTTCGTGGCTATGTTCTCCGGACCCTGGACATGTATGGGAATGCGCCGGTTGCTGTGGTGGGGACCGCATTGCTGTTCGGGCTCGCCCACCTGACGAGGGCCCACGTGTCCGTGCTGGGAATTCTGAACATCTCCCTCATGGGAGGGTTCTTGGCGCTCGTCTGCCTGAAGGCGAAGAGTCTATGGCCGACGATCGGTCTTCATTTCGGCTGGAATGCGTTGTTGTACATCTTTGACTTCCCCGTGAGCGGTGCGCGACACCCGAACTTCCTGCTTGACCTGCAAGCGGAGCGGCCCAATTTGCTGACGGGATCAGCATTCGGACCCGAGGATTCATTGCTGGTCACTGGATTGATGATGGCGCTCCTGGCCGCAGCGTTGGTGTGGCACCCAACAGATCGACTGAAGGGTCCGGCTGTCGACATCCGGCCAGGCACCGTATTGCAGTAGACGGCAGACAGGCCGCCCATTGCGGGCGACGGATCATGAAGAGAACTTCCACAATAGTCTCTGTGATGCTGCTGGCGACCTTCACCCCGCTGTCGGCGTACGGCATCGAGGTCAGAGCCAAGGCCGCCTCCAAACCGGTCGCCGACTCGAGTGGGACCATCCCACAGGGCGGGGTCGTTCCGGGCCCGCAGGACACTGGGAGACAGGCAGGGAGTGCCTCGACACCGGAGGGGATGGCGAAGCCCACGGAGGAAGCTTCTCGCGAGCGCTCCTCCAAAAACACCCTGCTTGAGCGGCTCAAACGGACGGTGCGCGAGGCCCAAAAGAAGGAAACCCAACCGCAGTACGACCATTTGATCGATGACAACAACGACGGTGTCGACGATAGAATCGAGAAACCGCCGACCACCAAGTCGACGGCCAAGAAACCAGCCACCACCAAGCGCAAGCCTCGCACCGACTCGACCCGCAAGACGCCGCCGAAGTAGAGGCGGCGCGGCATTCATCCCCACAAACACCCCAACGCAATGCGTGCCCGCGATCTCGGATCGCGGCGCTCTCCCGGGGAACATGTTTGCCCTTTTGCCGTGTATGGAGTTGCGGTATACTGATAGCTTGCGGCGCGCCGGTACATCGGGGCGGCGCGGCACATTGGGATACATGGGGAACGCATCATGCGCATGAGCCGGATCTTCATACCGACATTGCGGGAGGATCCCGCCGAGGCCGAGTTGGTCAGTCACCGACTCCTGGTGCGGGCGGGGTACATCCGCAAACTGACCGCCGGTGTCTACATCTACCTGCCGTTGATGCAACGGGTCCTCGCCCGGATTTCACAGATTGTGCGCGAGGAGATGGACGCCGCCGGGGCCTTCGAGATCACGATGCCGGTCCTCGCGCCCGCGGAGCTGTGGCAGAAGACCGGGCGCTACGACGACGTTGGCCCGGAGCTGATGCGCATGACCGACCGCCACGAGCGGCCGATGGTCCTGGGCGGCACCCACGAGGAAGTGGTGACCAACCTCGTCGCCGGTGAGTTGCGCTCCTACAAGAAACTCCCGCTCAATCTCTATCAGATTCAAGTCAAATTCCGCGATGAGATCCGTCCCCGCTTCGGGCTGATGCGCGGGCGCGAGTTCATCATGAAGGACGCCTATTCGTTCGACGTCGACGAAGAGGGACTGGGGGTTTCCTATCAGAAGATGGTCGACGCCTACCACGCCGCCTTCCGGCGTTGCGGACTCGACATCGTGATGATCGAATCCGACACCGGCGCGATGGGCGGCAAGTCGGCGCACGAGTTTGTCGTCATCGTCGACACCGAAGGCGGCGAAGTCATCGTGCTGTCGTGCCCGGCGTGCGGGTATGCCGCCAATCGGGAACGCGCCGAGTCGCTGCCATTATTGCGCCACGCCGATCACAATGGTCCGCCGCGGCCGCGTCATGTGGTCGACACACCCAATGCCCGGACCATCGAAGAGGTGACCGCCTTTCTCAAGGTGCGCCCCCACCGGCTGGTCAAGACGCTGTTGTATCGCGCCGGTGATCGCTATGTGGCGGCGCTGATCCGCGGCGACCGTCAGATCAATGAGACGAAGTTGGCCAAGGCGACCGGAACCCCGATCGTGGAAATGCTCGACGGCCCCACCGTGGAACGGCTGACCGGCTGTCCGGTCGGGTTCGCCGGGCCGGTCGGGCTCGACTCGGGCATTCTCGTGATCGCCGATGATGAGATCACCGACATGGTGAACTTTATCGTCGGCGCCAATCAGGCCGACCGCCATCTCGTCGACGTCAACCGCAGCGACTTCCGCATCGACCGGACGGCGACCATCCGCGCCGCCGAAGCGGGCGAGCATTGCCCGCGTTGCCACCAGGGACGCCTGATCGAGCGCCGCGGGATCGAAGTCGGCAACACGTTCAAGCTGGGGACCAAGTACTCGTCAGCCCTGTCGGCGCTCTACACCGACGATGCCGGCGATGAACATCCGATGATCATGGGCTCATACGGGATCGGGATCACACGGACGGCGCAGGCCGCCGTGGAGCGATATCACGACGACAAGGGAATCATCTGGCCGGCGCCGATCGCCCCCGCTGACTGCCATCTGATCTGTGCCAACTCCGATGATCCCGCGCTGGTCAAGGCCGCGGAGGATCTCTATCGCGACCTCGTGACGGCGGGATTGGCCGTCCTGTACGACGATCGGGAGGAACGCGCCGGTGTGAAATTCGCCGATGCCGACCTGATCGGCATTCCGTGGCGGATCACGGTCGGCAAGCGTGGCGTGTCGCGTGGAGCGTGGGAAATCAAACGGCGTGACAGTGAGGCGGTCGAGGATGTCCCGTACGCGTCACTCACCGAACGGATGGTGGCGGAGGTCGCCAAGGGGCACAAGGCCCATTGAGATGGGAATGGAGGAGGGGCTAAAGCGCCAGTTTTCCCCTTGCGCGACGGGTTAAGCGAATATATACTAAGCGGTTTGCGGTGCGGATCCCGGACGACAGCGAGGTGGACGAAAGGGAGCGGGTCCCACCGGAGGGAATGGTGTTGACCGGTCAGGCGGAGCATTCTCTTGTGGCGCGTCTGGAAGCGCTCGTCTTGCCGGTGCTGGGCCGATACGGTGTGGAGTTGGTTGAGCTGATGTACCACCCCGGACGTCACCAGACGATACGCCTCCTTGTCGACAAGGCCGGGGGCGTGACTATCGACGACTGCACCGCCGTGTCGCGACGGCTGTCGGCCGATCTGGATGCTGCCGATTTCGTGCCGGGGCGGTACACCTTGGAAGTCTCATCGCCGGGGCTGGATCGGCCCCTGCGCACTGAGGCGGATTTCCGTCGCAAGGCGGGACAGGAAGTGGCTCTGCGGTACACCGATCCGGAGGGAAAACGCCGTACGGCGACTGGAACGATCGACGCTGTTGATGAGTCCGGCGTGACCGTCGGCGGCAGGGACTACGCGTGGGACCACGTGGTAGAGGGAAAGCTGGTGATCTGACACCGGGCGAGAACGCCGCACCGGCGGCGGGACGGACGAAGGACGACAATGCCGATTGATTTTGATGTCATGGAGGTGGTCCACCAGATCACCAAGTCCAAGAACCTTGATCAGGAGTACGTGCTCGAGACGATCAAGGAAGGGCTGATGATGGCGGCCAAGAAGAAGTTTGGCGACGCCGACAACATCCGCGTCCACATCGACCGCCGCGAGGGCGAAATCTACATGGTCGCCATCAAGACCGTCGTCGCCTTCGTCCAGGACAACCAGCACGAGATTTCCCTGGTCGACGCGCAGGAGATCGACGAGGAAACGGAGATCGGCGACGAGATGGAAATCGAGCTCCCCTTCGAGGAGTTCGGGCGCAATGCCATCGCCGCCACCAAGCAGATTCTCGTCCAGCGCATCCGTGAGCGCGAGCGCGAGCAGGTTTACGCCGAGTACAAGGACCGCGTCGGCGAGGTGGTCACCGGCATCGTGCAGCACATCGACAAGGGGACGATCATCTGCAATCTGTCCGGCGCCGAGGCCGTGGTGCCCCATAAGGAGCAGATTCCCCGCGAACGCTTCCGCCAGGGGGATCGGATTCGCGCCTATATCGCCGATGTGCAGCCCAACATGAAGGGGCCGCAAATCGTGTTGTCGCGTGCGCACCCGGGGCTCTTGATCCGGCTCTTCGAGCTGGAGGTCCCGGAGATCTTCGAAAAGATCGTCGAGATTCGCGCCGTGGCGCGTGAGCCCGGCGAGCGCTCCAAGGTGGCGGTCATCTCCATCGATGACCGCGTCGATCCGGTCGGCGCCTGCGTCGGCGTCAAGGGCGTACGTGTGCAATCGATCGTCCGCGAATTGGCCAATGAACGGATCGACATCGTGCAATGGGATTCCGATCCCGAGGTCTTCGTCGCCCGCGCTCTGGCCCCGGCCCGCGTCGTGCAGGTCAAGACGGCGCCCGATGCCAAGGAGATGACGGTGATCGTCGACGATGAGAAACTGTCGCTGGCAATCGGACGCAACGGGCAGAACGCCCGCTTGGCGGCCAAACTGACCGGATGGAAGATCACGATCCGCTCCGAATCGCAGTACCTGGCGCAGCGCTCCCGCGCCCTCGACACGGTCACCTCGTTGGAGGAACTGCCGGGTATCGGTGAGGTCACGAAGGGACGCCTGGAAGCCAGCGGGATCGACTCGATCGAGACATTGGCGACAAAGACCCCCGAGGACCTGCTGACCGTGGAGGGAATCGGCCCCAAGACCGCCGCCAAACTGGTGGAGGGGGCGCAGGAATTCGTGGCGCAGCAGGTCGGTTACACGATTTCCGTGCCGACACCGTCGCGGCGTCCCAGCCGGGGCGATGAGTTGTTCCATGAAACGTTGGGTGCGGATCCTCCCGAAGAAGAGGACGAAGGGGAGGAGACCGACGAGGACGAGGCAGGCAAGCCCAAAGGCGGACGATAGGCCTCAAACCCGATTGACCGGAAAGAAATCCGGTACTGGACTCGATAGGAATCGGAACGCGCATGGCGAGCAAACGGCTCTACGAGGTCGCACGGGATCACAATTTGTCCAGCGACGCCCTGATGGCGATGGTCAATCGCCTCGGCTTCGACGTGCGCAGCCACATGAGCGTCGCTTCCGATGAACTCTTGGAGGCCATTGAGTCCGAGTTTGCGAAGCAAAAGGACGCGTTGAAAGCCGAGATCGCTCTGCGCGAACGCAAGACGCGGGAGCGCAAGGCCAAGGCGCGTGAGTCCGCGGAACTGGAGGCCCAAAAAGCCGCTGCCGAGAAGGCACAAAAGGAAGAGGAAGAGCGTCGAGTCCGCGAGGCGGCGGAAGCGGACGCCAAGGCCGCGGCCGCGGCCGCAGCCAAAGCGGCCGCTGAGGCAGCTGCGAAGGCAGCAGCGGCAGCGGCCGCCGCAAGAGTCAAGCCGGCACCGCCCAAGCCGACAGCGCCACCGCCTCCGACTCCGAGCCCAGCCGCTCCGCGTCCCAAGAAAGTGACTCCGCCGGCAGCAGCGCCTCGACAGTCCTTCGTCCCGCCTGTAGTCCTACCGGGAGCCCGGCCGCGACCACGACCCGGTGCTGCCGCCATTGCGGGAAGACCGGCGGGAGCCGTAGTCCCGGCATCAGCAAGGAGTGGTCCCGCACCCGGTCGCGGGCCCGCGATCTCCGGGGCCGATGCCGCCAGGCGTCGGCGCCGTCGCGGACCCAAGAAGAGGGGTTCGCGGGTCGATCAACAGGAAGTCGCCGCCAGCTTCCGCCGGACGATTGCCGAGCTCGGCACACGCGCCAAGACGCGCAAGCGTCAACACCGCGACGAGGGGGGAACGGACTTCGTCGAACCGACTCGGACCATCGAGGTCAATGAGTTCATGTCGGTGGCTGAACTCGCACAGAAGATGAGTGTCAGTCCCACCGAAGTCGTGGCCAAGTGCCTCGAACTGGGGATGCTGGCCACCATGAACCAACGCCTCGATCTCGATACCATTGAAACGGTCGCCCTGGAATTTGACTACAGTATCAAGCAGGTCGAGGAAATCGGCGAGGAGACCCTCGCCGAGGACGTTGAGGATGAGCGTCCCACGGTGCCGCGTCCGCCGGTGGTCACGATTATGGGGCACGTCGACCACGGCAAGACGTCCCTGCTCGACTTCATCCGGACCTCCAATGTCGTGGCGGGGGAGAAGGGCGGCATCACCCAACATATCGGCGCCTATTCCGTGGAGACGCCGCGCGGCCGTTTGACGTTTTTGGACACACCCGGCCACGAGGCGTTCACGGCCATGCGGGCGCGTGGTGCGCAAGCGACCGACATCGTCATTCTCGTCGTCGCCGTGGATGATGCCGTGATGCCACAGACCATCGAGGCCATCGACCACGCTCAGGCCGCCGGTGTCCCGATCGTCGTCGCCGTCAACAAGATGGACCTGCCCGGCGCCGACCCGGAACGCGTCAAGAGCCAATTGGCGGATCGCGGCCTGATCCCCGAGGAGTGGGGCGGCTCGACGATCGTCGTGCCCGTCTCGGCGCGCACGGGTACGGGAGTCGATCGACTGTTGGAGATGGTCCTCCTGCAGGCAGAGTTGCTCGAGTTGAAAGGGCAGCCCGAACGACGTGCGCGTGGCGTCGTCATCGAGGCCGAGCTCGACAAGGGTCGCGGACCGGTCGCCACGATCCTCGTCCAGAACGGGACCCTGCACGTGGGCGACTTCTTCATCACCGGCCCGCATCACGGGCGGGTTCGCAACATGGTCGACGAGCGCGGCCGTCCGGTGATGATGGCCGGACCGTCGTCGCCGGTTCAGGTGACCGGTTCCACCGCAGTGCCGCAGGCGGGGGACACATTCGCCGTCTGTGTCGAGGAGCAACAAGCCCGTCAGATCTCGCAGATGCGCGAGCGGGTGCGACGCGAGCAATCGTACCACCGGCTGGCCAAGGCGAGTCTGTCCACTCTCTATGACCGCATCAAGGAAGGCGCGGTCAAAGACCTGAAGGTCATCATCAAGGGCGACGTCGACGGCTCCGTGGAGGTGTTGGCCGACACGCTCGCGAAGATCAAGTCCGAGGAGATTCAAGTCAATGTCATCCACCGCGGCGTGGGGGCGATCAGCGAGTCCGACGTGCTCCTCGCGGCGGCCTCGGATGCGGTGGTGATCGGTTTCCACGTGCGCCCTGACGCCCGCGCCCGGGAACTGGCGGGACGCGAAGGTGTCGACATCCGCTTCTATGACATCATCTATGAGGCGGAGGCCGACATCCGCTCGGCGCTCGAAGGAATGCTCTCACCGGTCGTGGTCGAAGAGCGGACCGGCGAAGCGAAGGTCAAGAATACCTTCAAGATCTCCAAGGTCGGCGTCGTCGCCGGGTGTGAAGTGACCGAGGGCGTGGCGCGTCCCCGCGATCAGTTGCGCGTCGTGCGTGACGGCATCACCGTGTACACGGGCGTGCTGCAGACGGTTCGCCGCTTCAGCGATGACGTCAAGGAAGTGGGCGCGGGACTGGAGTGCGGCATCAAAATCGAGAACTACAACGATATCAAGGTTGGCGATGTCTTCGAGCTCTACCGTGTCACGGAGCATGAGCGCAAGCTGGCGTAAGCGGGGATGCGGACGCCGCACCGGGGGCAGACACTCTCGGAGCGGCCCGTGATCGGCAGCGTGCGAATGGTCCTGCGATTGCCGGGGTGCCGCAGTCTGAAGGAAAAGCGCGGCATCCTTCGACGTTTCTTGGAGGGAACAAGACGGAGTTACGGCGTCGCGATCGCCGAAATCGACGCTCAGGACGAATGGCAGCGGGCCGTCATCGAAGCCGCCGCGGTTGCCAATGAACGGGCGCACCTCCACAGCGTACTGACCCACGTCGTCCAGGACGCCGATCGCCCCGGAGAGATGAACCTGGTCGATTGTGAGATGAGCGTGTGAGCCGTTTGTCGTTCGAAATGTGCGAGACTCCCGCACCTGCCTCGGCCCAAGCTGACGGAGGCCGCCCTTTCCCGGAGGGAGAGGTCGATCCGCCTACGGCGGATCGAGTGAGGGTGCTCGTGAGGCGCTGACAACATGAAACCTGCCGACCGCCATCAGCGCGTGGCCGAGGAAATCCAGCGGGTCGTGGCCGAGGTGCTGAACCGCGAGATCAAGGACTATGACCTGTCCATGGTCACCGTCACGCGCTGCGACCTCGCGCGGGACTACTCGGAAGCGACCATTCGATATTCCGTTCTCGGCGACGAACCGGCGCGCACGACCTGCGCGGCGCACCTGGCCAAGATCGCCGGCTTTGTGCAAAAACGCGTGGCCGGAGAAATCAAGCTGTACCGTGTGCCGCGCCTGCGGTTCGAATTCGACCCTTCGCTCGACGACAGCATGAAACTGGAGCAACTCTTCAACCGCATCGCGCGCGAACGCCGGGACGATCAGCAGTGAACAAAGCCGCCGCCACCCGGATCATCCGACAACTACAAAACGCGGATCGGATTCTCATCACATCGCACCGCGATCCCGATGGCGACTCGGTCGGCTCGCAACTGGCGTTCCATGAGTTCTGGACCCGTCAGAGGCGCCGCCGGGCGGACGTGCTCAATGACGGTCCGCTGCCGGCCCGCTATCGCTGCCTCGATCCGCGACGGATCATCCGTGCGCCATCGTCACGGGCGCGGCGCAATTGGGATGCCGCCATCGTGTTCGAGTGTTCATCGCTGGACCGCGTTGGCTCAGTCGAGCCGTTGCTGCCGCCCGGGCTGCCGATCATCAACATCGACCACCATCAGGGCAGCGACCGCTTCGGGACGATCAACGTGGTCGACCCCTCCCGTTCGTCGTGCACGGAGCTGGTGTACGAGCTGTTGAAGCACTGGCGGGCCCGGATCACACCGCGCATGGCCCAACTGCTGGCCGCCGGCATCCTGACCGACACCGGACGGTTCCATCACCCCAGCACGAACGTCGCGACATTCGAAAACACCGCCGCACTGCTCCGTCTGGGCGCCGACATCACCCAGTTGACCGACCGCATCTACTTCGAACTCCCGTTGCCGCACTTCCAGCTCGTTCACCATGTGTTGGGACAGGCGGAATTGCGCGCCGGGGGCCGGATCTGTCTGCTCACCTTGCGCATCCGGGACCGACGACGATACGGCGTTTCCCTGCAGGAGACCGAGGGACTGGTGGACCATTCCCTGTCTCTCAAAGGGGTCATGGTGGGGGCGCTCCTGAAGGAGTTGGGCCCCCGGCGGACGAAGGTCAGTCTGCGCTCGCCGGGATCGGTGAACGTGGCCGCGTTGGCCCGTCGCTTCGGCGGCGGGGGACACAAGAACGCCGCCGGGTGCATGATCGAGCTTCCCGTTCGCGCGACCGCGGACGCGCTGGAAGACGCCATCCGGTCAGTCTTGTCCAACCGCCGCGCTGTCGGGAACCGCAAGGCGTGAGTCTCACCATCCTCTCACCGCAACGGCGCGAAACGGCCATGGCCATCCGTGCCTCCGAGCAGGAGCAAGTAGCCGGGCCCAGTGGCGTCCTTCCCGTCGACAAACCGTCCGGGATCACGTCCCATGATGTCGTCGACGCGCTTCGGCGGTTGTACGGCATCCGGCGCATCGGGCACACAGGGACTCTCGACCCGGCGGCATCCGGGCTGCTGTTGATTACCCTGGGGAGCGCCACGCGCGTTGCCGCCTACATCTCGGCGCAGCCGAAGACATACGCGGCCACGATCCGATTCGGCGCCGTCTCCGACACCGGCGACGCCGACGGAGACATTACGCCCGTCGCTGATGCGGTCCTGCCCGACTTGCAGCGGCTTGAGAGTCTGCTCTTGGGCTTCGTCGGCCCGATCTCATTGACGATACCGTCATATGCTGCTGTTCGATCAGGAGGACGTCGCCGCTATGAACTTGCCCGCAGGGGAGAGGCGGTTCCATCGGCGACACGAATGATCAATGTCTACAGTCTGCAACTGCTCTCGTATGTCGCCCCCGACGTGCAAGTCCGGGTGCGATGCTCGGCCGGAACGTATGTCCGTTCACTGGCAGCGGCAGTGGGTGAGAAGGCCGGGTGCGGCGGTTATCTGACGGCACTGCGTCGGGAGGAGATTGGCCACTGCCATGTGCGCGGGGCCTTCACGCTGGAGACGATCGAGAGACTTGCCATAGAAGGACAGACTCTGCCGCAGCCGCGTCCAGTTGAAGAGTTTCTTGATCTGCCGGAGATAATCGTCACGGCGACAGGATATAAGCGCGTGGCTCACGGGCAGGGGATCCGCCCGGAGGACATCGAATCTGTCCAAGGCCGATTCGCGGACGGCGACACGATCGCCTTGTGTGATTCGGAGGAACGAATTATCGCCTTGGGATCGTCCCTCTTCGACAGTGCCCGCTGGCCCGATGCCCTCGAACCCGGAGCGATGCTGTTCCGCTACAAAAGGGTACTCATCCCGTCGATCACATGAACCCTCTGCTGCCACCACCTCGACTTGGGCACCCATTGCCGTGTTTCGATAATGGGGCAGATGCGGCGGCGCATCTGCAGGACACAACAGTCACCTGCGTTGGGACATTTGATGGCGTCCACCTCGGTCATCAGGCGATTCTGCGACGCGGGAGAGCGTTGGCGGATGAGATGCATCTCCCGATGGTGGCGCTCAGTTTCCATCCCCATCCCAAGACCATCGTCCACCCCGAACGTGCCCCGCACCTGCTGACGGAACCCGATGAGAGAGTGGCCCTGTTCGCCGCCTATGGCACTGACTGCGTCATCATGCTGCGTTTTGACCATCAGTTGGCCCAAACCACGGCGCGGGACTTCGCGGACACGGTGCTGGCCCGATACCTTCAGGCCGCCGCCGTCGTCGTCGGTGCCGACTTCGGCTTCGGGCACGATCGCCAGGGGAATGCGGAGTTCTTGCGCGCTTGGGGGCGGGAACGCGGCTGTCCCGTGGAGGTTGTAGGCATGGTGCCCAGCGACCGGGCGGGCGAAGCGGTCAGCTCCAGCGTGATTCGGCGATGCCTGGAAGCGGGGGATTTCGACCGGGCGGTACGCCTGTTGGGCCACCCGTATCCCGCCAGTGGACCTGTCAGGGCCGGGGCTGGCCGCGGCAAACAACTGGGATATCCTACTTGGAATCTTGCCCTATCTGATGTTAAATTGGCTCCCCCGGTCGGCATATATGCCGGCTGGACCGGGCGGCCAATACCCCGTCCGGCAATGGCGTACTATGGCGTTGCCCCAACCTTCGCGGAACAAACGGTGCGCCTTGAGGTTCACGTGCTGGAAGGGGACGAAGACGAGCGCACGCCGCAGGACGTGGAGATGATCTGGCTGGCGGAGTTCATCCGCCCCGATGTCCGCTTCGCCGGCTCGGAGGACTTGCGGCAGCAATTGAGCGAGGATGAACGCACGGTTCGTGCGTGGGCCAATAGACACAAATCGTAGGTCAGGTGCCCCGCGCACCTGACAGATCGCGGGAGCACAGGGCTCCTGCGTTACCTGAAAGGAGAACCAAAGCCAGTGCAGGCTGACACACAGAAGACCCAGGCGATCGTGGCGGCGTACCGGCTGCATGACACCGACACCGGTTCACCGGAGGTGCAGGTGGCCTTGTTGTCGTCGCATATCGCCGGGCTGACTGAGCATTTGGAGAAGAACCCGAAGGACTTCTCGTCCCGTCGGGGATTGCTGAAGATGGTGGGGAAACGTCGCCGGCTGCTGAACTACCTGCGCCGGAGCGACATCGCCGCCTACCGGCAGTTGTTGGACAATCTCAACCTGCGCAAGTAACCTTGCGCCATCGGGCGGGGCGGGGGATCGTCTCGCGGCGGGACCTGGGAACAGCAAAGACACCTCGGCCCCGGGGCGAGCCGTCCACCCCACGGTCCCTCTGCACGGCAGAGGGGATACCCTTCCCGGTGATTCCCAGAAAGGCCGTGACCGCCTGAGCGGTCACGGGTGTGGTATCACGTATGGAACGTGTACAGTTTGACTTTGGCGGACGGCCGTTCTCGTTCGAGACCGGACATGTCGCCAAGCAAGCCAACGGCGCCGTCATGGCACGCCATGGCGATACGGTCGTCTTGGCTGCCATTGTGGCCGGTAAGGAAGCCATCTCCGACCGTGACTTCTTCCCTCTGCAGGTCGACTACAGGGAGAAGGCCTATGCGGCCGGCAAGATCCCCGGCGGGTTCTTCAAACGGGAGGGGCGTCCTTCGGAGAAAGAAACGCTCTCGGCACGCATGATCGACAGGCCGATCCGCCCATTGTTCCCTGAGGGATTCACCAACGAGGTCCAGATTTTCATCAATGTCCTCTCCTCGGATCAGCAGAACGACGCCGACGTTCTCGGCATCTGTGCCGCCGCCGCAGCGCTGGCGGTCTCGGACGTGCCGTTCGACCATATCATTGCCGGCGCCAGAGTCGGAAGGGTCGACGGGGAGTTTGTCATCAATCCGACGTACTCCCAACTCGAGAGCTCGGACATGAACCTGGTGATCGCCGGCACCGCAGACGATATCCTCATGGTCGAAGGCGGCTGCCAGGAAGTTACGGAGACCGAGTTGACCGCCGCACTCGAGTTCGGGTTGCGCGAAGTGCGCACGCTGATTGGCGCCGTCTCCGAGTTGAAGGCCAAAGTCAGCAAGCCGAAACGCCCGTTCACTCCGGTGACGATCGATTCGGAGTTGACCCGTCAAGTGCGCGAGCGGGCGACCTCTCGCATCCGTGAGGCCAACCAGGTCACGGAGAAGACATCGCGCGAGGACACCCTCGCACTGGTCAAGCAGGAGATCACTGCCGCACTGAAAGAACAGTTCCCGGATGGCGAGAAGGCAATTGCCGCGGTATTCGGCGAGATTGAGCGCGAGGACTTGCGGGAGCGGGTCCTGCGCGAAGGGCGCCGCGCCGATGGACGCAGTCCGGATGAGATCCGCGCCATCAGCGCCGAGGTCAGCTTCCTGCCGCGAACCCACGGGTCGGCGTTGTTCACGCGCGGCCAGACACAGGCGTTGGCGGTGGTCACGCTGGGGACCAAGGTCGACGAGCAGCGCATCGACAATCTGATGGGCGACACAACGAAGAGTTACATGTTGCATTACAACTTCCCGTCCTACTCGGTGGGTGAAGTCCGTCCGATCCGCGGACCGGGACGGCGCGAGATCGGTCACGGGGCGCTGGCCGAGCGCGCCATCCAGCCGGTGATCCCCAATGAGGATATCTTCCCGTACACGATTCGCATCGTCGCCGACGTGCTCGAATCGAACGGCTCCTCGTCGATGGCCACGGTGTGCTCCGGATCGCTGGCGCTCATGGATGCCGGCGTGCCGATCAAGACACCGGTGGCGGGGATCGCCATGGGCTTGATCAAGGATGGCGACCGGTATGCCGTGCTCACCGACATCCTCGGTGTTGAGGATCACCTCGGCGACATGGACTTCAAAGTGACCGGCACCGCCACGGGAATCACCGCCTTCCAAATGGACCTCAAGATCGAAGGGTTGCCGTTCGGAATCCTGCGCGAGGCCCTGGAGAAGGCGCGCCAGGCGCGGCTGCACGTGCTCGACCGCATGGCCACCACGCTCGAACGGCCCCGGCCGGAGTTGTCGCCGTATGCGCCGCGCATCCTGATCTTCCAGATCAAGGTCGACCGCATCGGCGATGTGATCGGCCCCGGCGGGAAGCACATCCGCGGCATCACCGAGCAGACCGGCGCGAAGGTCGACATTGGTGACGACGGCACGGTGATCGTCGCCTCGGTGGACATGAATGCCGCCGAGACCGCCAAACGGATGATCATGGCCCTCGTCGAGGAGCCGGAACTGGACAAGGTCTACGAAGGCAAGGTGCGCCGGATCACAACGTTCGGGGCGTTCGTGGAGATTCTCCCCGGGACCGATGGGCTGGTGCACATCTCCGAGCTCGATCACGGTCGGACCGAGCGGGTCGAGGACATTCTAAAGGTCGGCGACACCGTGCAGGTCAAAGTGATCGAAATCGACCCTGAGGGCAAGGTCCGTCTGTCGCGGCGGGCGCTTCTGCCCAAGCCCGAAGGGTATGTCGAACCGGAGCGCTCCGGCGATGGCCGTCCACCCCGGCGTGGACCGTCCGGCGGCGGACGCGATCGCCGTCCCGAGAGACGGCGCGGCTGACCTCTCCGCTCAACCCTGTTCCCTCCCCGTTGACGGGGAGGGCCGGGCTTGTCCTGAGCGAAGTCGAAGGGGTGGGGGTAAGAAAGCCCCCCCTCCAACTCCCCCTGTCAACGGGGGGAGTGCAAGGGTGGGGGAGAAGACTGCAAACCTGCGACGAAGGCGATGAGATGACCAAAGGCCGTGTGGCAAAGACCGTGTTCGTAAACGGTCTTCGAATCGTCAGTGAAACGCTCCTCGACCGCGATTCGGTTGCGATCGGTGTCTGGGTTGAGGTCGGTTCGCGTCACGAGGAGCCGGATGTCGCCGGTGTGTCACATTTCCTCGAACACATGGTCTTCAAGGGGACCCAGACGCGTTCTGCGCGGGAGATTGCGCTGTCACTGGAACGCCTGGGCGGCATGCTCAACGCCTTCACCACGCGGGAGCACACCTGCTACCATGCCCGGATTCTGGGGGAGAATCTCCCGCAAGCGGTCGATGTCCTGGCCGACCTGGCCACGCGTGCCAGGCTCCCGGCCGCGGAGGTTCGCAAGGAGCGCAAAGTGATCGCCGAGGAGATCAAGGACGTTCAGGACACCGCGCATGAGCACATCCACGATCTCTTTGCCGAGCAGGTGTGGCCGGGGCATCCGATCGGCCGCCCCGTGGCCGGGACGCTGGAGACAGTCGCCGCGACGACGCGGGCCGCGCTCGGTTCACACCGGCGGGCGTTCTATCGCCCGGATCGCATCGTCGTCGCCGCCTCCGGCGGCCTGGCACATGATCATCTCACCCGCTTGGTACGGCGGCACTTTCACCTGCCCCGCCCCACAAGCCCGGCCCGACCGATGGCCAGTCCCGATGGTCTGGCCCCACGACGCGGAGTGAACGCGCGGGACATCAAGCAGACGCATGTCTGCATCGGCGTGCCGACCTGGGCGTTCGCCGACCGGCGCCGATACGCCACGTTGGTCACCAACAGCGTGCTCGGCGGCGGCATGTCATCGCGCCTGTTTCAAACGGTGCGGGAAAGACGCGGGCTGGTCTACACCATCTCCGCCTTCCACGATTCATTCCAGGACACCGGGTTCTTCGCCGTTTACTTTGCCTGCGATCCCCGTCAGGTCGTCAAGGCGATCAATCTCGTCCTGGCCGAGATGGGACGTCTGTCGCGTCAAACGGTGCCGCCGGTCGAGCTGCACGATGCCAAATCGCAACTGCGCGGCAATCTGCTGCTGGGCTTGGAATCGACGTCCGCCCGGATGCATCGCCTGGCACGACACGAATTGTATCTGGGGCGCCAGATTCCGCCGCGCGCGACCATGAAGGCCATCGAGGGCGTTAGAGCCGCCGAGTTGGTCGCGCTGGCGCGCGAGGCCTTCACACCCGACCGCGTCGCGCTCTCGATCTTGGGGCCGGTGGATGAGGCAGTCCTCGATCAGATCGACTGGAACAAACTCGGTGTCCGTGCCCGTAGACGCGGTTGAAGCTCTCCCTCGCCCGGTGAATGCCAGGACATCGCGTCGGATTTGCACTTGACCGGCACCGGCCGGAGGTGGAGATTACGCCGCAGCGCGAAGCGGGCGTAATTCAGCGGTAGAATGCAAGCTTCCCAAGCTTGACGTCGTGGGTTCGACCCCCATCGCCCGCTCCAGCGGAGCAGATTGCCGTTGTTCGCGACAGCCGCATAGAAGTCCCCATGCCGATTGTACGCCGGTTACATCATCCCGGTCCGATTCCGCAGGGCGCGCTGGCTCCCGGCGACGAAGTCGTGGCCATCAACGGCCATCCCCTGCGCGATGTGATTGACGCGCGGTTCTATGCCGCCGAAGAGACAGTCGAGCTCACGGTCCGTCGCGCCGACGGGAGCGAGACCACGATCGGCCTCAGCAAACCGATCGACGCCGAGCTCGGCATCGAGTACGAACCCGACAAGATCCGGATCTGCAAGGCCAATTGCGATTTTTGCTTCGTCCGCCAGCAGCCCAAGAAGACCCTCCGCCGCACGCTGCACATCAAGGACGATGACTATCGCCTCTCGTTCCTCCACGGCAATTTTGTCACGCTGACCAACATGACCGCCGACGACTACGCCCGGATCTACGAGCAGCGGCTGTCGCCGCTCTACGTCTCGGCCCACGCGACCGATGATGACGTCCGTCGCGTCTTCCTGCGCAAACCGGACGCCGAGCCGATTCTGCCGCTCTTGCAGGAGTTGCATGCCCACGGCATCCGCACGCACACGCAGATCGTCGTCACACCGGGACTGAACGACGGCAAGACCCTCTGGCGCTCGTTCGACGATCTTCTGGCGCTATATCCCAACGTGCTCTCGATCGGCGTGGTCCCGGTCGGTCTGACCAAGTACCGCGACGACCTCCCCGCTCTGTCGCTGGTCACTCCCGAAATGGCGACCAAGATCCTTCATGAAGTCGAGCGCCGTCACACACGCATGCGCAAACGCCACGGCACAGGCGTGATCTATGCCGCCGATGAGATGGTCCTGGTTGCTGAAGCACCGATCCCCCCGGCCGCCTACTACGACGACTATTGCCAGATTGAGAACGGCATCGGCCTGGTCCGTCGCCTGATGGACACCTACGACGAACGCGAGAAGGAGATCCCGCGCCGACTCGCCCGACCGCTGCGTCTGTGCTTCGCCACCGGACATTCGGCCGGCCCCTTCATCGCCGATCTGTGCGAGCGCGTCAGTCGCAAGGTAAAGAACCTCGAGGTGATGTCGTTGATCGTCAACAACGATTTCTGGGGGCACACGGTGACGGTCGCCGGATTGCTCACCGGCGCCGACATCGCCACGCAGTTCCGCGCCGCAACGCTCGACGTCGATGCGCTCGTTGTACCCCCCGAGTGCCTGAACACCGATGGCCTGTTCCTCGACGACGAGACCATTCCCGAATTGCAGGATCAACTGGGTCTGCCGGTCTTGACCTCCGGGCACGACTTCGTCGCCACGGTGTTGAATTCGATCGCCGCCATCCGCTCGGCCCAATCGGCCCCCTCGGTTACATAGACGACGGGATCGTCGCGCACCGTATGTGTGCCCGCGATCTGTGATCGCGGCCACGCGCCGGTTCTCCGTCGGGGCGGCCCGCCGGGTCGCCCTTCTCCGGCAGGCAAGTGGGCGAGGCAACGCCTCGCCCCTACCGACCTGCTGCGATTGAACGGCAGTGGCAATCCTTGTGATCGCCCCGACTGTCCGTAGGCAGTCGCGTCCGCGCGCTTGTGCGTGCCACCCATCCATGATATACTGGTACATTCGGCACCGGGAGCCCCTATGAAGACGATCGATCTCCGCTCCGATACCGTCACCCGTCCGACACCGGAGATGCGCGCCGCCATGATGGCCGCACCGGTCGGCGATGATGTCTTCGAAGATGATCCCACCGTCAAGGAGCTGGAGGCGAAGATCGCCGCGCTGTTCGGCGTGGAGGCGGCGCTGTTTGTCGCCTCGGGGACGATGGGCAATGAGGTCTCACTGTTCACCCATGCCGCCCCCGGCGATGAGTTGATCTGCGACGATGAGTCGCACATCGATTGGTATGAAGTGGGCGCTCCGGCGGCGCTGGCGCGTTTGCAGGTCAGACCGATCCCGGCGCCGGGTGGGATTCCCGACCCCGACCGTATCGCCGCGGCGATCCGCCCCGAGAACATTCATCACCCTCGCACCGGGATCATCGCCGTCGAGAACACGCACAACCGCGCGGGGGGGACAGTAGTGCCGCTGGATGTCATGCGCCGCATCGTGGCGCTGGCGCAGGAACGCGGCGTCAGGACCCATCTCGACGGGGCGCGCATCTGGAACGCGTACGCGGCCACGGGAATTCCATTGCCCGAATGGGTCCGGGGGTTCGACTCGGTCTCGGTCTGCCTGTCGAAGGGGTTGGGAGCGCCGGTCGGATCGTTGATTCTCGGTGCGCGCGGGTTCATTGCGCGGGCGCGCCGTACGCGCAAGATGTTCGGCGGCGGTATGCGCCAGGTCGGCATTCTGGCCGCCGCGGGACTCTGGGCGATCGAACATCAACTGCCGCGGTTGGGTGAGGATCACCGTCGCGCCGCCCAATTGGCCGCGGCGATCAACGACATCCCGGGTGTACGCGTCATTCCCGACCCGCCGCCGACCAATATCGTCGTCATCGAACTGGAATCCGACCGATGGTCTCCGGACGACGTGCTGTGTCGCCTGGCCAACCGCGGAGTGCTGCTGGTGGGATTCGGCGCGACGCGAATTCGCGCGGTCACGCACCGCGATGTCGATGATGACGACATCGCCACCGCGGGAGCCGTGCTGTGTGAGGTTCTCGCGTAGGGTGCGTGCTCTGCACGCACCATCAATAATGCAGGGGCGCGGTCTCCGCGCCCTCTTGGATATTATGAGGGCGGGGATACCCCGCTGGCCCCATCCCTGTCATGCAGCGAAGCGAAGCATCTCTATAGGCATCGATTCTCTGTGGAATCCTATAGAGGCCCTTCGCTTCGCCCAGGGTGACAGTGTTCCGTCGTCGATGAACGTGCACGGCCCTGCGTACCTGCTATCGCCATGAACACGCCAAGACTCATCATCCTCGGCTCCTCAGCAGGCAAGGCCTCGGCCCACCGTGCATCATCATCCTACTTGCTGGATCTCGGCACGCATGGCGTCCTCATCGATTGCGGCGACGGCGCCACGCGCAACTTCCTCCGGGCCGGGTATGCGCCGGAATGGGTTGATGTTATCGTCATCACACACACCCATGCCGACCATGTCTGCGGACTAACCTACTTCCTCCAGCAGCGCTATCTGGCAGGTACAACTCAACCAATGGTCATCTACTGCCCTAAGGATGCCATCGCACCTTTGATCGATCTCCTTGACCTTGGCCACCTGCACATCGAACGCCTGCCGTTTCCGCTCCGGTTTGAGTCACTGGAATCGGGTCGCCCGGTGAATGTGAACGGTGCGCGCCTGACGCCGTATCCGACGACTCACTTCGCCGCCGGACGCCTTTGGCGGCAGGCGCATGGATTCATTGGCAACGACGAGTGCTTCGCGATCGGCATCGCCACCGGTGGGCGCACCGTCCTCTACTCCTCGGACCTGGGATCGCTGGCGGATCTGGATGCCGTACCGCCGCCGATCCACTGGGTGTTGGTCGAAACCAGCCATGTGGTGATCGACGAACTCTGGCCCTGGGCGAGGAAGCGCGGTATTCATCGCGTGATTCTCACCCACTTGTCAGACGATTTCGACGTCGATGCGGCGCTCAACTCCGCGTCTGATCGCGACGCTGAGATGCTCATCGCCGAGGACGGCATGACACTGGACATCACAGGCGGGGCAGTCACGCGATGGACAAGGTGAGCACGCCATCCGAGGCGCCGGTCCCGGACACCCCGACAATCGCCGCGCGCAAACCGATCGACCCACGGCATGTCTACCGTGCGGTGCTGCGCACGGGACTGCCATCGGTGATCGGCTACGCCGCGACACAACTCTATAGTCTGACCGACATGTTCTGGGTCAGTCGTCTCGGTCCGGAGCCGGTCGCGGGATTGGCGATCTTCGGGGCCTTCTATTGGGTGATCTCCTCGGTCAATCAGATCGCCGGCGCCGGTTCGGTGGCGATCATCGCCCGTCGCTACGGCGAGAAGGACATCGCGCGCACACAGACCGCCATCGTCGAGGCCTTCGTCCTGAAGTTCGTGACGGCCGCCGCCTGCGCCGTCGTGGGCTACCTGTTGACGCCGTGGATCGTGCGTCTCCTCGGAGCGGAAGGCGAAATCACAGACCATGCCGTGGCCTATGGCCGGGTGATGTTCCTCGGCCTGGTGTTCAGCTTCCCATGCTGGACGTTGTTCACCTCGTTGCGCGGCATCGATCATCCCCGTTATGCGATGGTGATCATGATCGTCTCGATGATCTTCAACGCCATTCTTGATCCATTCCTCATCTTCGGCCTGGCGGGACTCCCGAAGCTGGGCGTCGCCGGAGCGGCATGGGCGTCGAACGCCGGCTTTGCCCTGACCGTTTTGGTCGGACTGGCGATGTTCTTTCGCGGCGCCTTCCGCATTCGTCTCGATTGGGCGGCGGTGCGGCGGATGCACGTCTCCACGCTGGGTCAGATGATGCGGATCGGCCTCCCGTCCGGTATCAGTTCAATCTCCTTCTCGTTGGCACGGATGGTGGTCACGCCGATGATCGCGCACTACGGCGCGTCCTACGTGGCGGTCTATGGCGCCGGGAGTCGCGTGATCGAATTGGGGATCATCCTGGCCGTGGGACTCGAACTGGGCCTTTCACCCATGATCGGCCACGCGCTCGGCGCCAGGGACAAACTCCTGGCCTGGGTCACGGCCCGCAAAGCGATCGGCCTGGGCGTGATCGTGATGACGGCATTTGGTGCCGTGATGGCAATCTGCGCCTCGCCGCTGACCCGGGTGTTCTTCTCGGATCCGTCATTCGGTGAAATCGGCACCGTGTTCTTCCGCGTCATGGCGCTCCAACTCCCGTTCGTCGGTGCCTTCGTCCTGTTCGAGGGCACGTTCATGGGTGCCGGCAACACAGTGCCGACCATGGTCATCGGCTTGATCCACGCCTGGGTTCTGCAGGTGCCGTTGATCTGGCTCTTCTCGCACGTTCTCGGCGGGGGGCCGCAGGGTGTTTGGTGGGGATATGTCGCCTCTGAGGGAATCACCGCCATCGTCTACGGCTGGTGGTTCTCGCGCAAGCGCTGGCTGCACCAAGAAGTATAGAATCGATCGCATAACCTCTCAAGGACTGTGGCAGCTCGGCATTGGATGGGTGAACAAGGGGCTTAAGCCCCTTGTTTGCCGGTTGTTGCGAAACATGGGGGGTTGTGCAACTGATTGTAGCGGCCGCAACAGTCTTGTTCGGTCGGGGCGCACGGCGTGCGCCCGATGCTGCCCCGACGCATAATCGCCGATTGTAACCGTCGGTCCGGCAGTGTATTGGCGCCGGCGCGGGGCAATTCCTCTTTACTGATCGAGGGGGATGTTGTAGAATTATAACTTGTGCGAGTGGATGTTCAAGTACGATGAGGAGTTCGAGTATGCCGAGGACCGCAACGACGACGAAAAAGATGGCCGCGCCTGCTCGTGGCGATGCGAAAGAGCACAAGAACCTGATCGGCGGCCGATGGGTCGCTTCCAAAACCGGCAAGACCTTCGAGAATCGCAATCCGGCCGACAAACGTGAACTGGTCGGCGTCTTCCAGAAATCGGACCATCGCGACGTCGATGCCGCGGTCACCGCCGCCGCTGAGGCCTTCCGTTCCTGGCGTCTGGTCCCGGCGCCGAAACGGGCTGAGATCCTCTACAAGGTCGGCGAGCGGCTGATGCAGAAGAAGGAGGACTGCGCGCGTGACATGACCCGCGAGATGGGGAAAATCCTCAAAGAGACGCGTGGCGACGTGCAAGAAGCGATCGACATGTCGTACTACATGGCCGGAGAAGGTAGACGTCAGTTCGGCCAGACCACCCCCTCGGAACTGCGCAACAAATTCCAGATGTCGGTGCGCCAGCCGCTCGGCGTCTGCGCCATGATCACGCCGTGGAACTTCCCGATGGCGATCCCCTCATGGAAGATCATGCCCGCGCTGGTGCTGGGAAACACGATCGTGATCAAGCCGGCGACCGACACGCCGTTGTCGGTGGTCAACTTCCTGTCCGTTCTCACCGAGTGTGGCGTGCCGCCCGGCGTCATCAACATGGTCACCGGCTCCGGCCGCGATGTCGGCGAGGCATTGATCAATCATCCCGATGTGAAGCTCGTCTCCTTCACCGGCTCGACCGAGGTCGGGCGCAATGTCTCCAGCTTGTGTGGTCCGGAATTCAAGCATACCTGCCTCGAAATGGGCGGGAAGAACGCGCAAATGGTGATGGATGACGCCGACCTCGATCTGGCCATCGAGGGCGCCCTCTGGGGCGGCTTCGGCACCACCGGGCAGCGCTGCACCGCCACCTCGCGCGTGATCGTGCACAAGAAGGTGTACAAGCAGTTCATCACGATGTATGTCGAGCGCGCCCGCAAGCTGCGGGTCGGCAACGGCCTCGACGAGAAGACCGACATGGGTCCGACGATCAACGAGGGGCAGTTGCACACGGTCGAGCGCTATGTCGAGATCGGAAAGAAAGAGGATGGCGCCACGCTGTTGTGCGGCGGCCACCGTCTGACTCAGGGCGACTTCAAGCATGGTTTCTTCCATGAACCGACAATCTTCGGCGACGTCGATCCCAAGATGCGTCTGGCGCAGGAGGAGATCTTCGGCCCGGTGGTTTCGATCATCCCGGTCGACTCGTTCGATCAGGCGCTCGAAGTCTGCAATGATGTCGCGTACGGGCTGTCGGCGTCGCTGTACACCCGCGATGTCAACCGCGCCTTCGCCGCGATGCGTGATGTCTACACCGGAATATTCTATGTCAACGCCCCGACGATCGGCGCCGAGGTACACCTCCCCTTTGGCGGCACCAAGGCCACCGGCAATGGGCACCGCGAAGCGGGGCAGGCGGCATTGGATGTCTTTTCGGAGTGGAAGGCGATCTATGTCGACTTCTCCGGCGCATTACAGAAGGCGCAAATTGATGAGTAGGGCGGGCTTCGCCCGCCATCAAGGGGCTGAAAGCCCCTTGTCCGCGAGGGACGTGTACGGCTGGAATTGTAGGGGCGCGGTCTCCGCGCCCACTGACAGGGCGGGGAAACCCCGCCCCTACTCGAAATCGCAGATGAATCGAATGTAGGGCGGGCTCCACCCACTATGATTGTATGACCAACCACCGCACCATACGCTTCATCCACGGGTACTACCTGATCGAATGCCTGTGGTTCGCCTCCGCCGTTTGATCCACGTGATGTAGGGTGGGTGCTTTGCTTGTGGCGAGCAACGCCGAGCTGCACCCACCACGTTTCACGGTGGGTGCGGAGCACCCACCGGACAGACGCGACAGGAGGATGACATGGCACGACGGATACTGATCCAGGGCGCCGCCGGGCGTGACTTCCACAACTTCAACACGGTGTTTCGCGGCAACCGATCCTATGTGGTGGTCGGATTCACCGCCGCCCAGATTCCCAACATCGACGGCCGCCGTTATCCTGCCAAGCTGGCCGGTCCGGGATATCCGAAGGGCATCCCGATCTACAAGGAGCAGACGCTCGAACGGCTGGTGCGCGATTTGAGAGTCGACGAGGTCGTCTTTTCCTATTCCGATGTCCCCTACACCTATGTAATGCATCAGGCGGCCCGGGTCATCTCATCCGGCGCCGACTTCACGCTTTTGGGACCGGCCCGGACGATGCTTGAATCCAAGGCCCCGGTGGTCGCGGTCTGCGCGGTGCGCACCGGCGCGGGAAAATCCCAGACGACGCGGCGTGTCTGCGCCCTTCTAAAGGAACGCGGCCTGCGCGTTGTCGCCATCCGTCATCCGATGCCGTATGGCGATCTTACCAGGCAGGTCTGTCAGCGCTTTGCGAAACTGTCGGACCTCGACAAACACCACTGCACGATCGAGGAACGCGAGGAATACGAGCCGCACATCGTCACCGGAACGATCATCTACGCCGGCGTCGACTACGCGAAGATCTTGCACGAGGCCGAAGCCGAGGCCGACGTCATCGTCTGGGACGGCGGCAACAACGACCTGCCGTTCTTCCGGCCCGACTTGCACATCACCGTGGCCGATCCGCATCGTCCGGGTCATGAACTGCTGTACTACCCCGGCGAGGTCAATTTGATGATGGCCGACGCCATTGTCATCAACAAGCTCGGCACCGCGCCACCGGAGGGGGTCGAACGGGTGCGGGCCAACATCGCCCGGCACAACCCCAAGGCGGTCGTGATCGACGCCGCCTCGCCGATCTCGGTCGATGCCCCCGAGCGCATCACCGGCCAGCGCGTCTTGGTGATCGAGGATGGCCCCACCCTCACACACGGGGAAATGAAATACGGCGCCGGGATCGTGGCGGCGCGCAAGTACGGCGCCGCCGAGATCGTCGACCCGCGCCCGTGGATTCGCGGCACGCTGAAGGAGACCTTTGCGACCTATCCGGGGATCGGCACGCTCTTGCCGGCGATGGGGTACGGCAGTAAGCAGGTGGCCGACATGCAGGCGACGATCAATGCCGCCAGGGTCGACACTGTCATCATCGCCACGCCGATCGATCTGCGGCGCTTGATCAAGATCAAACACCCGACCGTGCGCGTGCGCTATGATCTCGCCGAGATCGGCAAGCCCGATCTGGCCGGCGTGATCGACGCCAAGCTGCGGCTACGCAAACGGCGGCGTTGATGGATCTGCGGATCGGCGCTTGTTTGTAGGGGCGACTCGGTGCCTGCGCGCCTCTGGCGCGGGTCGCCCTTGGGCGAGGCAGCGCCTCGCCCCGACACAAAGATGACCTGCGCCTTCCGGATCAGAATCGTACGAACAAGGGGAGAGGCGGATTGCCCTGGATAACCTCTCCCTCCGGGAGAGGTCGATCCCTGCCTGCCGGCAGCCACGGCGCCGCCGGCGGATCGGGTGAGGGAGCTCATCGGGCACGGCGCGCCGTGCCCCGAATCGCGCAACAGGTACCTGAATGAAACACGCCGACTTTGTCCATCTGCATAACCACAGCCAGTATTCGCTCTTGGACGGGGCGACGCGCATCCCCGAGATGGTGGAACGGGCCAAGACGCTGAAGATGCCGGCCTTGGCGCTAACCGATCACGGGAATCTCTTCGGGGCGATTGAATTCTACACCAAATGCCGCGCCGCCGGGATTGTGCCGATCATCGGCTGCGAGACCTATGTCGCGCCGCGCGGCATGCAGCACAAACAACCGGTCCCCGGCGCCCCCGATGGCGGATATCACCTCCTCTTGCTGGCGCGCAATCTGACCGGGTACAAGAACCTCGTCAAGCTGGTCAGCGCCGCCTCTCTGGAGGGATTCTATCACCGGCCGCGCATCGATTTCGACCTGCTCAAGCAGCACGCTGAGGGGCTGACCGTCACCTCCGCCTGCGCCCAAGGTGAAGTGGCTCAGAATATCCTCGCCGGACGCGACACCGGCGCGGAAGAAACGGCCCGCCGCTACCTCGATCTGTTCGGTTCCGAAGGGTATTTCCTGGAGATCCAGGACCACCGCATCGACGTGGAGGACCGTGTCCGTCCGGCGGTGATCGCGCTTTCGCGACGGTTGGGAGTCGGTCTGGTCGCGACCAACGACTGCCACTACTTGGAACAGGGACACGCCCGGGCACACGATGCGCTTCTCTGCATCCAGACCGGCAAGACACTGGCCGATGCCGACCGCATGCGCTACAACACCGACCAACTGTACTTCAAGTCGCCGGAGGAGATGAAGGAGCTCTTTGCCGATGTCCCGGAGGCGATCGACAACACGATGAAGATCGCCGAGGGGTGCCGTCTGGAGCTGGAACTCGACCGTCTGCATCTGCCGGATTTTCCCCTACCGCGCGGCTTCGACTCCAAGGACGGCTACCTCTCACACTTGGCGCGGGAGGGACTGGCCCGGCGCTACCGTCATGCCACGCCCGGCCTGGAACAACGCCTCGAGTATGAGCTGAGTGTCATCCGCGCCACCGGGTTCGCCGGGTACTTCCTGGTGGTGGCCGACCTCGTGCACTATGCCAAGATGCACGACATTCCGGTCGGTCCGGGTCGCGGCTCCGCCGCCGGATCGCTGGTGTCGTACTGTCTCCAGATCACGGACATCGATCCGATCCGCTTCGGTTTGCTCTTCGAGCGCTTCCTCAATCCGGAACGAATTTCGATGCCGGACATCGATATCGACTTCTCCGATCGCGGGCGCGATGAGGTCATCCGCTATGTGATCGACAAGTACGGCAAGGACAACGTCTGCCAGATCATCACCTTCGGCACGATGGCGGCACGCGGCGTCGTCCGCGACGTCGGCCGCGTGCTCGGGATATCCTACGGTGAGGTCGACCGCATCGCCAAGATCATCCCCTTCGAGATCGACATGACGCTGGAGAAGGCGTTGCGTTTACGTCCGGAGTTGAACCAGATGGCCGAGGACGATCCGCGCGTGGCGACGCTGTTGGATTTCTCCCGCACGCTGGAGGGACTGACCCGTCATGCCTCGACGCATGCGGCCGGGGTCGTGATCGCGCCGGATGCGCTCACCGAGTTCGTGCCGCTCTACAAGGGGAACAAGGGCGAAATCACGACCCAGTACGACATGAAGTGCGTGGAGAAGATCGGTCTTCTGAAGATGGACTTCCTCGGTCTGCGCACGCTGACGGTCATCGATGACGCCCTCCGCGCGGTGGCGGCCAATCGCGGCGTGACGATCGACTGGGAGGCGCTGGGGCTGGCCGATTCGGCGGTCTATGACCTGTTCGCCTCCGGCGAGACGATCGGCATCTTTCAGTTCGAATCCTCGGGGATGCGCGATTACCTGCGCAAGTTGCGCCCGACCGAATTCGAAGACCTCATCGCCATGAACGCCCTCTATCGTCCGGGGCCGCTCGACGCCAACATGATCGATGAGTACATCGCCCGCAAACACGGCCACAAGGAGATCGTCCATCTCCACCCGCGCATCGAGCCGGTGCTGAAGGACACCTATGGCGTCATCGTCTACCAGGATCAGGTGATGCAGGTCGCCGCCGAGTTGGCCGGTTTCTCCATGGCCAAGGCCGACACGTTGCGGGCGGCGATGGGCAAGAAGAACGCCGAGATCATGGCCCGCATGAAGGGCGAGTTCATCGGCGGCGCGGTGACCCGCGGCGTGGAAGAAGCAACCGCGGAGAAGATCTTCGAGTTCTGCGAGACCTTCGCCCGGTATGGATTCAACCGCTCTCATGCCGCCGCCTATGCGCTTCTGGCGTACCGTTGCGCCTACCTGAAAGCCCACCATCCGGTCGAGTTTATGGCGGCGACGATGTCGTCGGAGACGGGGGACACCGACCGCATCCGGGTGCTGATGCGCGAGTGCCGACGCTTGGGTCTGAGTGTCGACCCGCCCGACATCAATGCCTCGGGGGCCGCCTTCACCGCCCTCGGTGATCGCATCCTCTTCGGTCTGTCCGCCGTGAAGAACGTCGGCGAGAGCGCCGTGCTGTCGGTGGTCCGGTCGCGCCAAGAGGGGGGACCGTACACGTCGCTGTTTGATTTCACCGCCAGAGTTGACGGCCGGGCCGTGAACCGCCGCGCCCTCGAGGCCTTGGTCTGCTCCGGAGCATTCGACCGTGTTCCCGGCCATCGCGCCCAGATCCTGGCCGTGGTAGAGGATGCCATGTCCTGGGGGGCACAGAGCGCCGCCGACCGACGGGTCGGACAGGCATCGCTCTTCGCCGCCGGCGAACAGGAGTCGACCGCGCCCGCGCTTCCGGACGTGCCGCGCTGGACGAAGGAGCAACTCTGGGCCAAGGAAAAAGAGGTTCTGGGCTTCTATGTCTCCGGCCACCCGTTGCAGGCCTATGCCGACGACCTTAAGTTGTTCGCGACCGCGACCACCGACCAGGCGGGTGAACTTCCCGACGAATCCGACGTCCAGATCGCCGGCGTGGTCACGCAGGTCAGGACTCAGACCGACCGCAAGGGCCAATTGATGGCCTTTCTTACGCTGGAGGATTTCGGCGGCTCGATCGAGGCGATCTGTTTTGCCGATCCCTATCGCCGCTATGGGTCGATCCTGACCAACGACGCCCTCGTGATTCTCGGGGGACGTCTCTCGACACGCGAGGGGGAACAGCCCAAGATCGTTGTCCAGACCGCGGTCTTGCTGTCCCAGGCGCGACAGAGCGCGGTGCTTGATGTCCATGCCCATCTGACCCCGGAGCAAATCAACGATGGTATTCTTGATGAATTGGATGCTATTTTGGGCCGGTACGACCGGGGGAACGGGTTTCTCTACCTGCATGTCCCCGTCGGCGACGAGATGGTGAAGATCCGGGCGCGTCGAATCCGCCTTGAGGGAGGCCGGGAACTGGTCGATTCACTGAGGGAACTCTTGGGCGAAGAGGCGGTATTTTGTACAAGAGGGTAGGGGGCCGGACAAACAGGGCCACCGCATCTGGCGTAACTGCACATGGCGACTTGGGATACGGGGAATCGAATGAAGCAGCTCATCATCATGGCGGGGGTCTCGCTCGCGATTACATCGCTTTCCGTTGGGCAGTCTTCGGCGCAGACGCCCCAGGCCAAGCCCGCAGCCACCAAGCAAGAGAAGATCGAATGGCTGACCTATGACGCCGGGTTGGCCAAGGCCAAGGCCGAAAACAAACCGATCATCATCGACTTCACCGCCTCGTGGTGCGGCTGGTGCAAGAAGATGGAGCGGGAGACTTTCTCCGATCCCAAGGTCATCAAGTACATGCGCGACACATACGTCCCGATCAAGGTATGGGGCGACGACACCACCAAAGCGGCGATGGTCTCGCACAACGGCGAGCGCATGACCCAGCAGAGGCTATCCGGAGCCGTCTACGGCGTGCGCGGCTATCCGACATTCTGGTTTCTGGATTCACAAGGCGGGCGTATCGGTCCGCAATCAGGGTACCGCAGCCCCAACCAATTCCTACCACTGATCGAATACGTGGGCGGCAGCCACTACAAGACAATGAGTTACGACAGCTTCGTGCAGAAACGCAACGGCAAGGGCTAAAAAGTAAACTCCGTTCCATTCGCACCGACACAGTTACTGACGGAAGTCTCAGACTCACCTTAAAGTACTACTTTATGGTGGAGGTGGGAGATTTCGTTTGACTTCGGGGCACTGGCCTGTTAATTGCAATTGGGATCGGGGCGACTGAGCCGACAAGAGAATACAATAGCTACCGTTGTTTCCGCACTTTATCCGAGTTTCCCTGCCCCCCTCTCGGATAAATTTGAACAACGGTAGCTTTTTTTGTCCGTCGGCAGGGGTCGTCTTCGGAATTCGCCAGGGTGAGAACGAGAAGACTCCCTCACCCGGTCCATCCTTCGGATGGACCGACCTCTCCCGGAGGGAGAGGTTATCTTCGCCATTTCCCTTGGGGAGACGATCGCGGCAAGGGATTCAGCGGCCACGACGACCATCTCTCATTCCTGCGTGAATGGGTAACGGGCCGGGTTGGATCTGTGCTCGACGTCCTCGAGCAATGACCCTATGCGATCCCCCGACTTTTCGGTTCGTGAGTCACGCTCGACTCCATATCTTGGCGCCGTTTGCCCCGGCGACAGGCCCGAAGGGAATCCGCCCGGGGCAGATTGGGCGATCGTAGCGGGACGTATGCGAACGTCGGCGCACAGGCACTTGCCATCCCGAGCGAAGCGAGGGATCTGCTGTTTCTCAGCGGTGTTGCTGCTTCTCGGTCACTGCACCGACGCCCGTGCAACCAAGTTCGCCGGAGAGCCCTACTACCTGGGTGTCGGCGGGCGTGCGCTGGGGCGGGGCGGGGCCTTCGTTGCCTCGCGTCCCGACGCCTCGGTGCTGTACTGGAATTTCGCCGCGGCCGCCATCCTCTCCCGACCGGAGATTCTGGCCCAACACGCCGAGGCATTCGGGTCACTTCTGAATCACGACTTCGTCGCCGTGGCCATGCCCCCCGGAACCTCGGGGTGGGCGTGGGGGGCCTCGATCTACTATCTGGGCGGCAGCGGCATCCAACTGACCGTGTTCGATTCGACAACCGGGCGCCCGCGTGTCGACCGCACCGCTCGTCATGCCGACTGGGCGCTTGCGTTTGGGCTGGCGCGTCGCACCGCCCGATGGGGATCGATCGGGGTGACCCCCAAGATCGTCGCCCGCGATCTGCCGGGCAATTCCGCTTGGGGGCTGGGTGTGGATCTGTCCTGGTGGAATCAATGGCGACGGGTGCGGGCGGGAGCCAAGGTGGCCGATGCGACGACGACCTTCCTGTCATACGACTCTGGTCGCAAGGAGACGATATTCCCGCACATCAACTGCGGCGGCGAGCTCGACCTTCCACCCGTCTCGGCGGATCTCCGTGCCACGCTGATCGGCGAAGCAGAGACGTACTTTGAAGATCGCCGCGCCGCCGATCAGTATTGGAGCGGCTCGTTGTCGACGAATCTCCATCTGGGGCTGGAAATCGCCTGGCGGGAGCAACTGTCGGCGCGCGTGGGCGCCGATGCCGGGCGACTGGCACTGGGTGCCGGCTTCGCCCTCGGGCGGTGGGCGGTCGACGGCGCCCTCACCGATCACGAATTTCTCGACACCACCTATCGCGTGTCACTGCGATTCCTGCTCCGGTGAGCGACGGACCCCGGTGACGACCAAAGCGACGATGGCCGGCACGTGCGGTGTTGTTGTATAATGACGGCGGACACAGGACCATCGCCGGCCCAACGGCGTGATCGATGACGCTATGATGCGAATGCGAACATCAGACAGACCCGGATCGCCCGCGACTCAAAATGGGAATCGATGTCCACGCCGGTGCGGGCGACTTCTGCTACCGGCGCTGGTCCTTGCCGTCTATGCTGCGACTGCCGCCCACGCGGCGGGAACGGATGTGGTCGCGCGTGTTGGCTCCGTGCCAGTCTATGGAACCGAGGTCAGCGACCTCGCGGCACAGCGCCGGCTCGTGTCCAGCAATCCCGCCGCCGACCGCCAGGAGCTTGAGGCGCTGCTGGACCAACTGATCGAGGATCGATTGATCACGCTGGAGGCGCAACGGGTTGGCCTCGACGATCATCCGGATGCCCGCGTCCACATCCGCCAGGCCGAGATCGGTATCGCCGGCGAGCTCTATGGAATCGAGCACATCCTCCCCCAGTACAAGCTCGACTCGTTCACGATTGACACGTTCTATCAGGCGCACATTTCGCGCTACACCGCGGCGCACGCACAGAGGCGTGTACGCCACATCACCGCTTTCCATCCGGAGCGGCAAGTATCCCGCAATGCGACCACCTTTGTTGACTCTCTCTACGAGGGGTGGGACCCACAGCGCAAGATCGATACCTTGTACCAGCGGCTGGCCGCGGGCGAAGATTTCGCCGCCGTGGTGCGTGCGCACTCCGATGACCCGCACACACGCAACACCGGCGGCGACATGGGCTGGATCTCGCCGCAGACGCTGGCCGACGGGGAATTCTCACAACACGTCTTTTCCCAACCGCTGAATCTGATCAGCCGCCCCTTCCAAAGCAGACTGGGTTGGCATATTGTCCAAGTGACCGGTGTCCGCCCGGCCGGGCCAATACCGCTCGACCGTGAGGTCAGCACCGACATCGCGTCACAACTGGCCGAAATGCAGAGCAAGCAGATCGCCCAACGCATCTCCGATTCCCTGATGGCGGCCGGCACACTGTCGTTCGTATCGGCCAACATCGCGCGGTCTGATGACCAACTTCGTCCCGACATGCCGTTGGCCGTCGCCAATGGCCGCGACACGATCTGGGCCTGCGAGTACCTGATGGACCGCCTCAAATGGATCCGAGAGAATCAGGGCCGGGCGCTCGGACCGGATGAGAAGCGGAACGTGATTCGCTCCGAATACTACAAGCACCTGTGCTGGTACAACATGCTGCGTGAGCTCGGATATCTCGATCGCGGGCAGATCAGAGGCGTCCGCGCCAACGCGCTGGAGGCGGAACGCGTGAACATCGTGCGTCTGCAGTTGACCGCGGCGGGGTATGATCCCACCGAGACCGCAATCCAGAACTACTACCGGTCGCACACAGACGAGTTTGGCCGTCCACCGGCGCCATTGGACCAGGTTCGCAACAGCATCCGCGGGCGGCTGAAAGCCGAACGCCATGAGCAGGTGCGCCGGGAATGGATACGCCGCGCCTCGGCCCGGCATGGCGTCCAGCGCTTCGACGAGCGACTGGCCGCCATCACGCTCCCCTCACGATGAATCACCCCCACACGCCGATTCGATCCGCGCCGGAACTCGCGTATTCCGGTGAGGTCTGGCGCAAATTGCTCCACCTGGTGGCGCTCATCATTCCTGTCGGCTACTATTTCGTCGCCCGTCCCGTCGGCATCGGCATCGTCGCGTCTTGCTTTGTAGTCTCTCTGCTGATCGACATCAGCCGTTTCCGTGACTGGCCGATCCAGCGCACCTGGCAGCGGGTCGTGAGTCCGATCGTGCGGCCGAAGGAGTCAGACAACTTCACGGGTGCCACACACATTCTGTTGTCCGGGTGGCTCTGCCCATTGTTGTTCACTCGCCCGGCGGCCGCCTTCGCCATGACCACGATCATCCTCGGCGACATCGCCGCGGCGTTGATCGGACGCCGGTGGGGGAGGCATCGCTACGCGGGGAACCGCTCGTGGGAGGGCTCGGCGGCCTTCTTTGGCGGCGGCTTGATCGCCGCCTTCGCCATTCCCAGCGTCCCCTTATCGATCGGCATTCCCGTGGCGCTACTCGCCGCAGTGGTCGAGGGTCTGTCGCGTCGGGTCGACGACAATCTGACGGTGCCGCTCGTGGCGGGGCTGGCCGTGCACGTGGCGCTACGGGCTCTTCCACTGTGAGCCGGGAACCGCGGCCCAGACACGGCGCCCAATTCGAGTCAGGATACCGGAATCCAGTAGCTGATCTTGATCGCGAAGAAGTTGTCGCCGGCGGGACGGAAGGTGCGCCAGAGTGAACGAGGCCCGACGGCACGCCCCAGTCTCTCTTCGCCATCGCGGTTCTGCTGCCAGACCAGATAGAGTGTGCTTCCGGGTCGGAACTCCCAACGCAGGACCACATTGCTGGAAAAGGAACGCTCGCCGTAGTCGGGCTGCTCGATCTGAAGCGTGTCGGCCCCGTCCACGACCTGATAGACACCGTCTCCCGTTTCGGTGATCGTCGTGCCATGCTCACCGTACAACCGCAACTCATAGCTGCGAGCGGCGGCCAATTCCCCGAAACCATGGTAGCGGCCGCTGGCGGCGAAGGGACGCGCATAGACCTCCAGACTCAAATCCGGCGTGAAGTAGTAGTTCACCCGCATGGATGCCGACAACTCGCTCTGCTCGATGCGGGCAAAGACGTAGCGCTGGCCGTAGGTGGCGGCCGGTCCGCCGTCAAATGTCCCGACATACTGCCGCGAGCTCTCACCGCGCATGAAGCTGGGTGTGAGAGACAACGACAGACGATCCCCGACGCGCGTTGACCACTGCGCCCATGGCACACATTCCCAACCGTTGGTTTCGCTCCGACCCAGACTGACGCCGCCGCCATACTGGGTCGTGGCCGCGTAGTTGCTGTGTGCTTCCAGCGCCAGATAACTGTTCAGCGGCGTTGCCATCAACGGACCGCCCCGGGTGGCGTCGTCGCTCAATCCGTGCGTCGTGACTCCGCCGATCAGGTAGGTCGACAGGTAGTTCTTCCACGTCGCGCTGGCTTCCAGTGAGAAATCGCTTGCCTTGCGGATGCCGTCGAAGTTCCACTCGGTGGACGGTGAGAACACGAATCTGTAGCTGCGCCAGAGGCGGCCCGGCGTGGTTTCACGGTAGACCACCTCCGCACCGCTCCATATGTTGTCGGCCGACCGAAGGACCCCGGCGTCGTTGAGCTCAAACCCCGGCGACTCGACAAACGAGCCCACGCCCCAGAGCCAGTGACGTCCTGCTTCTTTCTCAAACTTCATCAGGCCGGTGTATCCCCACAGCGCGGTGCGTGTCGAATCAACGTCCACATGTCCGGCATCGGGACGCTGGAAGTAGTGAGTGCTTGCAGTCTGCGTGCCCAGGATCGCGTCGCGGCTGCCCCCGACACGACTGAATCCGGCATACCCCGACAGTTGATAGGCGCCGCCCTGGAAGCGCAGATTCCAGTCGGTGCCGCCGGTGACGGCGTCACGACGCAGGGAAGAGGCCAAAGGATCGTCCGCCGGCAGATCGCGCCCCACGCCGGTGAGAATCAAACCCACCGTCGATTTGTCCTCGCCGAATTCTTGCTGTAGCCGGGCGACGCTGTACCCCGTTAGGGGCTCAACCCGGAGCCGCGACTTGACGCCATCTCTGTAGACACGAGCGTATTCGCGACCGGTCAGGGCGCTCAACACGCCCAAGGACAGGCCGGACGCCAGGCGTCCGGTGATCTTTCCCGCTCCGAGGATCGTCGTCGCGGTCGGTTGATCCACGAAATCGCCGTCTGCTTCCCCGTGCGGAGTGGCCCCGATGCGCCGTGAATAGAAATAGGTCGGCCCCTCGGTCTCAAAGAGGGGATTGCCCTCGACAAAGAAGGGGCGTCGCTCGGTGAAGATCGTTTCGAACGCCGTCAGGTTGATGACTGCCGGGTCCGCCTCCACCTGGCCGAAATCGGGATTGACGGTTGCCTCCAGTGTCAGGTTTGGCCCCAGACCCATCTTCAGATCGCCGCCGAGACGGCCGTCAAAATCGCTCCCGTCGTGGAGAGGGTCGCCGGCGTCGCGATTCCCGGTGAACAGGCCATCGCCGGCCGTGTAGGGGAGAAGCTCCAGCCGCGACGACGGTTTGATCCCCCGAATCCCGATCAACTCACCGAACCGCGACGACCAGCCGGTACAATTGCGCGGCACGTAGATCCAGAAGTCGTCCTCGTTGCGTGCCGGAATCCAGCGGTTGAGATTCACGCCCCAGACTTGTTCGTCCCCTTTGTTGAAGCGCAGTTGAGAGAAGGGAATCCGCATCTCCGCCGACCAGCCCCACGGTTCGACGGCGGTGCGGGCGGACCAGACCGGATTGAACGACGGATCGCGGTCGTTTTCCTCGTCCACGGAGTGGTAGCGATCGGTGCGGACACCGGCCACGCTGACGCCGAAGTCATAGCAGGTGCGGCGGTCGCGGTAGGTGTCCAACGAGACGATCATCTGTTCAGAGCCGCCCGGTTGGTCGCGACGATTGCAGTGGAGACGCAGCCCGACCGGATCGTCGCTGTACATCCGGGCGCCGACGTACAACGCCTCGTCGTCGTACAGGAATCCGACCTCGGTGCGCTCGCGCGGCACGGCCCCTTCGTCGGGCTCCTTCTGCAGGAAATCGGCGACCATGATCGCCTGCTGCCAGGACGCCTCGTCCAGGCGCCCGTCGACGTCGGGTGCATGGCCATTGATGCGGACCGCCGTCAGCGACTTGTGCGGCGTAGGATCCTGCGCACGGCCGACGGGGACACTCAGTCCGACTGCGCACACGCCGACGGCAGTCGCTGCGAGGATTCTCCCCCCTGATATCGTTCTCCCATGATCCACGGTGCCTCTCCCGGGGTTCGATGTGGCTCGCCGGATCGTCAGAGGACATTCCGGCGATCGTGACACCGTATGGTACCGGTCCCGTCCCGGCACGGCAAGGACCCCGGCCGTGGGGACACCGCTTTGTGACAGGACAATTGCACGAGGCACTGCCGACGTTCACTGTGGGGGCGGTTCCTGAACCGCTCGCGATACGAAACGCGCTCAGTGGTACACGCGCGCGCTACAGATTCCACCAGTAGTTCAGCTTCACCATGAACACATTGTTCGAACCCAGATCAAAGAGACGGTTCATCCCACGGCGAATCGTGAAGGAAGGGACCTCGTCGTAGTCGTCCCGGGCCTGCGTCCAAACCAGGTAGATGGTTGAGCCGGGCCGGTATTCCCAGCGCAACACCACGTTGGCATTGAAACTCAAGATCGAATAGTCGGGATCGTCGTCTGTCTCGTCCCGCGACAAGTCCGGCGCGGGGGTGAAGGAGCCAACTCCGACCAGCCGCTTGTAGTGGTCGTAGTGGACATTGGCGACGAAGACCTCGCCGTAGAACTGCACCGACAGATTGGTCGTGAAGGTCGCCGTGCCCCGTGACGTGATCGAGAACCGCTGCGAATTCTGCTCCGCAAACAGGTATCCCGCTGGTTCGCTCACCGTCGGCTCGATGTCGCCGACGTAACGGGAGACACTGTATCCGATGTTGTAGCTGGGAGCGATCGACAATTCCAGATTGGTGGCGGGGCGCACCTGCGTGACAACATAATAGTCATTGTAGCCGCCATCGCGATTCGTCCCCCAACTGTAATTGACCTCGAAGTAGACCGGCCGACGGGAATCCGTGCCGCCCCACATCCAGTAGTCGTACCCGGAGGGAAGCCTCACGGCAGGGCCGCCGTCGATTTCATAGTCATCATAACGGGAGGCATCGCGCGCATGACCGCCGCCAACCTGCCAGCGATTCAAGAATTCCCAGTTGAAGTTGTAGTTTCCCCCCAGTTGCAGGCGCCGGCCGTCGCTGTTCCAACCTTCCCACCAGTTGACGTTGTTCCACGTGCGGCGGATCGGACCGAAGGTCTTCTCGGTCCGGTACTGCCACCAGCCCCAGCCGCCGATGTAATCGTTGCGTTGAATGAATCCGAGGTCGTTCACGTCCAGATTGGGATCGTCATACTCGAACCCCATCTGGCCGCGAATGTGCTTTCCCGAACGCTTCTCGATGGTCGCGGTGGCGCCCCATCCGGTAGCTCCGGATGAGGGAGAGGCAACGACCGACTGCCCCCGCAGCTCCCAGACATTGCTCTTCGTGCGCAGATTCCAGTCGACGCCGCCGCTGTACGACGGCGCCTTGCGGTCCCGGTTCAACGCCGTCATCATCAGACCGACGGTCGAATTCCCCCAGATGTCCTGACGGACGCGGGCGATGTTGGCCGTGCCGCGATTCGCCACGCGCTCCCGGACAACGGCGGTGTCGGCGCCGTCGATCTGATGGTACTTCGCGTACTCATCGGTGGTGACCGCATTCAGCATGGCGTAGGAAAGTCCCTTGTGGGTCTTTCCCGACAGTTTCCCCGCATAGAGAATCGTGGCGGCCTCCGGCAGATCGATGATGTAGTCGTCGGACTCGGCGTCGGGATGGTCGGGAGCGGCGCCGATGCGGCGGGAATAGAACAGACTGAACGGCGTATCGAACAACTGCAACCCTTCGAGGAAGAAAGGCCGTTTCTCGGGGTAACGAAACTCGAAGTTGGAGAGGTTCAGCACTGTGGCGTCGGCTTCGACCTGGCCAAAGTCGGGGTTCACGGTGGCATCGAGAATCGAATTCGGTGAGAGAGCCCATTTTATGTCGGCGCCGACGTCGCTTCTCCACATTCGACCGTCGGGATTGCCCAGACGCGTTGGCTCCGTCTTGAACTTGCCGACCGTATAGGGAAGCACTTGCAGATGACGCGGCGGCGAGATCCCTTCGAGACCATCGAGCACACCATAGCGGGAGACACCGGAGGCCTCCCGACGCGGGACAAACTGCCAGCGGCATGTTTCATCGTTGCGTGAGATGTAGCGGACGAAGTCGATCCCCCATTCATGGCTGGGGCGCTGCGGGAACCGCAGGCAATGGTAGGGGATGCGCATTTCCACCGTCCATCCCACCGGTTCATGGGCGACCTTCGCCTCCCAGACTCCATCCCAAGTGTCGTCCGTCCAGTTGTCGTTGTAGACGTACCAGTCCCGCTCCACACCGGAGGCATTGACCACAAACGTGTACGCGGTCTGGCGGTCGTGGTAGGAGTCGATCGCCACCTGAACATAATCCGCCTCGTTGGACCGGTCCCGCCGGGTCAACTGGCGGCGAATCCGGTCGGGATGTGAGTCGAAGCAGATGATCCCCACATAGAGGGCTTCGTCATCATAGGCAACCTTGATCCACGTCGACTCACTGGCGGCTTCACCCTCTTTGGGCCATGTTTGGCGAAAACCGCGTGCCAATGGCGCTTCCTGCCAGAATTTCTCCTCCAGCCGGCCATCCAGCCGAAACTCCCCGGCCTTGCGAATCGCTTTGAGTTCCTTGGGCGGATCGGCGAAAATGATCTGACTGGCCGTCTCCGGTACCGGCGTGTCGATCGCATACGCCGGCGATCCCGAGCCGACGGTTCCCAACAGCACCGCCACAGCGGCCCATGATTTTCCCAGTCTCAACTGCATTTCTTCCCCCAGACAGCCATTCCTATGGCCACAAGGATGGACATTGAGCGACTCGACGCATACGGCCGAAGATGCTGAACATGATCGGCCGCTTCATCACTTTGGACGCCGAACCGGAATGTCGGTTAGGTTGGCGACGTCCGGTCGCGTCATATGAACGCGGCACAGGCCCCTCGAGTTACTCATGACCGGCCAGGGGAGGGGGAGCGACTCACCCCCTCCTCTTCGTCGAGTACGACATTGCGGCGATGAGGTTGCACTATGGGTAGGTTCCCACACATGGGGGGCGTCGCCAGATCAATCGGTGTCGCCGGCGAATGCCGGTGGCCGGCCGGAAGCCGAAAAGCCATCGCAAGGTATTGTATTCCCATCAGATAGAGGTTGAGGGCGGGAACGACCCAACGGCGCCATTCATGGCAGATCGGTTGCTTTGGAGACGATTGCCGTCGGCCGAGTGCCTAAGGCAAGGAGTGTCATATGAACCGTATCGTTCATCGTGTGCGAGACTGCCGGGGCGTCAGCCTGATGGAAATGATGATTATCACCGTGATCATCGGCGTGATGTCGGCCATGGCCGTCCCACAATGGCTGAAGGCGCTGCCGCGCATGCGGGCCCAGTCCGCCGCCCGCGAAGTCGTTTCGGCGCTGCGCATCGCCCGGTCGGAGTCGATCGCGCGCAAGGAGCCGTTCGGCATCAACTTCGATGTCTCCAACAACGTCTATGAGACCTTCATCAATCGGAACAATCCGGCGGCGGCGACCTACACACCCGGCGATTCCCTGGTCGACAGCATGCTTGTCTATCAAGACGCCAAGATAGCGTCGCAGACCTTCCCAACTTCCGCGGTCGTATTTAACCCCGACGGATCGGCGTCGAGCTCGGGAGTCGTCAATCTGATCGCCAAGGATTCCTGCGTGGTATTCACGATCGACGTATTGGCCTCGACTGGCCGGATCCGCATGACCGAGAGCCCAGGACCCAGCAACTGAGTCCATCGTTCATTGGTCCCAGACCGCCGCGGCGTCTGCCGCGGCGGTTTCCTATTTGGGTCAATCCGGTGGCGTCGTTCCCAAAAAGCCCACGGGGGCGGCTTCATGCCGCCCCCGCAGTCGTCCGGTGCCAACCACCACCCGGAGAGGGAGGTCTTTGTCTCTCGGCCCTTGGCGGGCCCGCCCCCATGCGCCAACCGTGATCGATGCAGTGCTCGCCACCGTCAACGCGCCGTCGTTTCCGCGATTTCGATTGAGCAAGAATGAGGCCGCACGGCCCATTTAAGTGATGGCCGAGAGATGCGCGCTAAGGACATTGATACACAGGGCATTACCGTGCCGGCATTCGCATGGAGTTTCTTTGGATGGATTTTGGGCCGTTCGAGGCGGGGAAGAGGTGTGGCTCCAGTGCCTCAGCATCAGGGATTGCCCCCCTGCGCCATAGGCCATAAGGGCGGATAATAGACGTTATGTCACGTTCCGCCTCCCGTGCGCCGCACCCATCCAGCTTCCTGTGCCCTCGATCGCCTCACCCTTTTCCCTTGCATGCCGGTTGCCGTGAGGATTCATTCGGAGAGCCGCATCTTCCGGCCCCCATCACGGGCCGTCACGACGATAAGACAAGACATTGCCGTGGAAGTCATCGACGCCCATGTTCACTTCTTTTCCTACAATTACTTCCGGCTGTTGACGCAACAGCGGCAGCACCCCGCCGACATCGACAAGTTCATCGACGACCAAGCGCGCCGGCATCATTTCGAAGCCCCGCCGCTCGACCCGGTTCGACTGGCCGATCGCTGGGTGACGGAGTTGGACCATCACGGTATCGGACGCGCCGTCATTATCTCCGGTGTGACCGGGGATGAGGTCTCGCTCAGCCACGCTTTACGCGTCTTCCCCGACCGCTTCATCGGTGTGGCGGCGGTCAGTCCCTATCTGGCGGTCGCCGAGGACCTGGTAGAGCACGCCGCCCGCGAATGGGGATTCCGCGGTGTGGCCTTGTATCCCACGCTCCATCGCTTTGCGGCGCATGCCGAATCTGCCTATCCGATCTATCGACTCGCGCGCCGTTACCGGCTCGTCGTTTACGTTTACTTCGGTCGCCTGCGCATCGTGACGCGCCGCTGGTGGGGGCTGCCGGACGTGTACGACTCCGGCTATGCCGACCCGGCCGATCTGCACAGAGTGGCATCGGACTTCCCCGGTGTCAACTTCGTCGTCCCGTCATTCGGGGCCGGCACCTTATCGCAACTCCTCCGCCTGGGGGTCCAGTGCCCCAACGTCTACCTCGACACGTCGTCCTCCAACAACTGGCTCGAAGACCAGTCGGAGTACTCCGGGTTGACGCACGTCTTCGAGCGCGCCCTCGATGTGTTCGGGCCGCGACGCGTTCTCTTCGGCACCGACTCCGGGATATTTCCGCGCGGCTGGCGACGCCCCATTTTCACCGAGCAGAATGCCATCCTGGACGCGCTGCAAGTGGGCGACCGCGCCCGCGAGGCGATCTTCGGCGGCAATGCGCGCCAGATATTCGGGCTGGACCGGGACATTCCGTCGTATGTGATCTAAAATCAGTTGCATGCACTCAATCACTCTCAAGCTTCGCGGCGCCGGGTGCCCACACCCGGCGCTGCGGTCGGGTGTGGGCACCCGACCGCACAGGAATCGGGTTACGCAACTGGTTGTAGAAGAAGTGTAACAGTGGGAGTGATGGCCAAGGGGCTGAAGCCCCTTGTTTGCCCACGGCTGCCACGATGACTCATCGCGTCGTCCCGCAAATACCGACGGCCTTCCGTTGCCGGAAGGCCGTCTCCCCCGTCAGCCCGAGGCCCCATTCCCCTCCCTGGGTCAAGAGCCTGATGTCACCGAGTTGAACGCATCCTGCAAACAGGCCTGGCAGCTTGTTTGGTGCTCGCGCGTGGCGTCCGGGGGACCTCCCCTGTCACCCGCACCTCACATACCTCCATACGACGGCGTTTATTCCCTGGTTTCCCCGGATTTCTTTCACGCCGATCCGCAATCGCCGGGACGGCTAATCGTCACCCTCGTCAACCGGCCTCAACCGCTTGGCCGCCCTCCTGTGCCACCAGAAGATCGGCAGGGTGATGACAACCGTAATGAACGACTGCATCAATTGCCACAGCCCGTCATGTCGCTCCCCCTCGACCACCAGTGAACGATACTCCTCCCACGCCTGCCGCAGTTCGTCCTCGGACATGGTGGCGGCACCAGTCTCCCTCTCCCCGGTCGCTTCAATGGGTGCCCGCCCCTTCGGACCAGGACCCACTGTGGCACGCTTGTAGGCCGCAAACGAGCGGACCTGCTGCCATTGGTACGAGTCCAGAGACAGCGTGGGGAATGCCAACCGGAGCGCCGCATGGCCGGCGGCGATCACGGCGATCAGCAGGGTGATGATGGCCACCAGACCGACCACATGGAAGTATGCGGCCTTCCAGTCGAAGCGTGTTTTCATGTGCCCTCCCGCACGACGCACCGAAGGTACGGGGCGCCGCTGTCCCGCCAAGTGTTTATTGCCACAAGGATGGCTGTCGTTCAGGTTCGGACGGCCGGGATTGGCCTGGCAAAACCGGTCCGGGTCGCCTCTTTTTTCTGGCGCGCACATGCGGCGTTGACGTATAGCAATCGACACAGTTATCGTATGGATTCGCCAATGTCTCTTCATCCGACCGACGACGCACCGGACACCTCAGTCTTGGCATCGCCGGCGCCTCCCCGCAGGAGGCCGACCATCCGCCGCCGACGGGCTTCCGGCATCGACTGGCGGTTCTGGTCGCAGAGCTTCTGGACCGTGATTACGCTCTGGATCGGCTGGGAGTTCTACCGGTTTGTGCGCTACTACGAGACCGGTGCCGCGGGAGCACCGCCGACCCGTCCGCCGGGGGCCGAGTCCTTCCTGCCGATCTCCGGACTGATGGGACTGCGCGACTGGATCGCCACCGGGATTCTCAATCATATTCACCCGGCGGCGACCGTCGTGATCCTGCTGGCGTTGATCTCCTCGATCCTGCTGAAGAAGTCGTTTTGCGGCTGGGTCTGCCCGGTCGGCTTGATCTCCGAGGCGGTCGGGAGTGCGGGGCGCAAGATCCATCGCTGGAAAGGGAAGCTGCCGCGCGCGCTCGACATTCCCCTGCGCTCCCTGAAGTACCTTCTTCTGCTCTTTTTCGTCTGGGCGATCCTCTTTCAGATGTCGCGGCAGGGCCTGAACGCCTTCATCCACTCGCCCTACAACAAAGTCGCCGACATCAAGATGCTGAAGTTCTTCACCGAGATCGATTCCACAACACTGTGGACTCTGGGCGTGTTGTTTGGTCTTGGTTTCATCATCAGCGGCTTCTGGTGTCGGTTCCTGTGTCCCTATGGGGCGCTGACCGGTTTGGTCAGTCTCCTGTCGCCGTGGAAGATCACCCGCAAGGTCTCGGCGTGCATCGACTGCGACAAGTGCAACATCGCCTGCCCGGCGCACATCCCGGTGGCGCGGTTGCACCGGGTGCGATCGGATGAATGCAACGCCTGCCTCGCCTGTGTCGATGTCTGCCCCAGCACCGAAGCGCTACATCTGTCATTGCCGAAGACCCGCGCCCGCCTGTCGCGACGCGCCACATGGATCGCCGTCACGGCGATCTTCGTCACCGGGATCGGCCTGGCGATGGTGACCGGTCACTGGCAGAACACAATCACATCCGACGAATACGCCCGTCGCATCCCCGAGATCAACAACCCCAAGTACCAGCACAATCGCGGCGAGGTCCCCCGGTACACGCCGGAGGATTGAGCATGGCATGCGAGGCATGCTGGAAAACCCATGGGAGTGGTGCTTTGCGCCCATTTGTCATCCCGAGCGAAGCGAGGGATCTGCTGTTTCTCCGGTGGCAGGACAGCAGATTCCTCGCCCCGCCAAAGAGCGGCGGGACTCGGAATGACAAGAGTCGCCTCTTTTCAGCGGCCTGTCAGGGCACGGGATCGGCGGGCAAAGCCCGCCCTACATTGTGAGAATCTGCCCGGCCACACGGTGCGCCATCTTCACGCAATCGTTGAGGCCGACACCGTAGAAGGCGTTGCCGACGAAATGCAGACCGGGATGCCGTGAAGCCAGAGACTCGATCTTTGCACGTCGCTCGCGGTGCCCGAGCGTGAACTGCGGGATGCCGCGTTCCCAGCGATAGACGCGCAGGAAGGAGGGATCGGTCTTGATGCCGATCACGGGATTCAGTTCCCGGCGGACGATCTGCCACAATTCGTCGTCGTTGAGATTCACAACCGACGGATCCCCTGCCCCGCCGAGCATGGTGCGGAACTGAACGTGACCGGCGGGAGCGCGGTCGGCGAAAATTGACGAGGTCCAGATCGACCCCAGCGTGCGCAACCCTTGATTTCGAGGAATCAGGAAACCGAAGCCGTCGAGGGGATGCACAATGTCCTCGCGTCGGTGCCCGGTAGCGACGACTACGATTGCAGCATAGGGGATCTCATTGAGCGCCGCCGCCAGTGTCTGGTCCAGGCCGTTGAGCATCTCGGCGGCGGCATAGGCGGGGCATGTGAGAACGACGCGCCGCGCCTGAACCTGTCCGCCATGGCCGTCTGTGATTAACCAGGCGCCATCATCATATGTGATCCGCTTCACCGCCTGTCCGGTCCGGATGATTGGCTGAAGTCGATCACCGAGGCGCGTCACGACGACATCAAGGCCGCCGCGGAACGATGTCAGATGCCCGCCGGGACCAGCCGGGCCGCCGCGTTTCTTGGGAGCGTCAGGATTCGCGCGCCGGGCGCGGCGTTTCTCGCGCATCTTCGCGATCAGCGCGCGCACGAGACTGCCATATTGCATTTCCATGTCGCGCATGATCGGAAAACACGACGGCAGCGACAGCTCCTTCGCCAGACCTCCGAACACACCCGAGACCATTGGATCGACAAACATCCGCGCCGCCCCATGGCCGATCCGTCGCGCCGCGAAGTCATAGACCGATTCATCGGAATCATCCGCACGTCTGGGAACAAACGGCTCGCCGAAAAGTCGCAGTTTCTCGATGGGATTCAGAAGCCCGGTCGTGAGAATCCTGACCGGAGAAAACGGCACCGGGTGCAGATGACCATTCTTGACGATAAAGCGTTTTTCGCTCTTCTCATTGGCCGGTTCCAGTCGATCGCGCAGGCCGATCTCGTTGACAAGCCGCAATGTCAACGGCTCGCGATCGAGGAAGCCGTTCGGGCCCCAGTCGACCGAATACCCATCGATACGGTCCGTGCCGATCGTACCGCCGAGACGGTCGGTCGCTTCCCACAGCTCCCAGCCACCGGGGCGTTCGTGCAGGCCGAGCCAATGCGCCACCGCCAATCCGGAGATGCCGCCGCCGATGATCAGACCGTCGAGAGGCGTCATGCTGAACCGTGCAGTGAGAGAACAGCAGATCCTTCGCTTCCCTCGCTTTCGCTCGGGACAAGTCGCTCAGGATGACATGGGGAGCAATTCGGCATTATTGGCAACCAAGGGGCTTCAGCCCCTTGTCCACGATCCCGTCTTGGTTACACCGTCCGCGAGAAGATCGGTTTCTTCGCCGTTGCCTGCCCGGTCAGACGCGGCAGATAGGCATCGAAGACCATCGCGATGTTGCGCACAAAATGCCGCCCGGTCGACGTTACGACAAAGCCATCGGCATTGATCTGTACGAGGCCGTCGTCGGTGAGCTCCTCCAGTCGTGCCATCTCGGAAGAGAAATACTCCGCGGCATCGATGCCGAACTGCTCGCTGATACCGTCGAAGCTCAAACGTAGTCGGCACATGATCGACAGGATCGCCGCGCGGCGAATCTCATCGTCGCGCGTCAATGTCCAACCCCGGTGAATTCCACTCCCGGTTGTGTCTATGAGTCGATAGTAGGCACCGAGACGCGAGTCGTTCTGCGCGAAGCAGCCGGCTATCTCGCCGATGGCCGAGACACCCAGCCCGATAATGTCGCGTGATGCGGACACGGTGTACCCCATGAAATTCCGATGCAAACGCCCGTTGGTCAGTCCCTGGGCCAATTCGTCGGTCGACAGCGCGAAGTGATCCATGCCGATCGGATCGTATCCCGCCGCCAAGAGTCCCTGCACCGCGACCGCGAAGAGCGCGAATTTCTCCGGTCCCGCCGGGAGTTCCGCTTCATTGATCTGCATCTGCTGCGGCCGCCCCCAGGGTACATGCGCATACGAGTAGACCGCCAAACGGTCGGGACGCCAGCGTGCCACCGCCGCGATGGTCGCGCGGAATTCGGCGACCGTCTGACGCGGCAGGCCGTAGATCAAATCCATGTTGATCCCGGTGAATCCCAGCGCGCGCCCAAGTTCGTGCGTGGTTTCCGTCTGTGCGAACGTCTGCCCCCGGCCGATCGCGGTCTGCACGTCGGGATCGAGGTCCTGCACACCCATCGACAGACGATTGAAACCGAGCGCGCGCAGATGGCGCATCTGCTCCGGCGTCGTCACGCGTGGATCGACTTCGATCGCCACCTCAGCATCGGCAGCGAGTGCGAAGGCATCATTCAGCGTGTGCCAGAGGCGGTCGATCTGGGGAATCGTCAGAAATGTCGGCGTACCGCCGCCCCAGCTCAATTGCAGGACGGGACGCCCTGTCCCAATGACATCAACGACGTGATCGATCTCGCGAAACAGATACGCGAGGTACCGTTCGACTGTCTCCTGCCGTTGCGCGATGACAACATTGCAGCCGCAGAAGGTGCAACGCTCATGACAGAACGGCAGATGTACATACAGCGACAGCGGCCGGTCGGTGGCGGCGAAGCGCCTCAGGTGCTCATCATACTGCGCCGCGCCGAAATCCGCCGTCCAGACCGGCACGGTGGGATATGATGTATATCGCGGTCCCGGACGGTCGTACTTACGCAGCAGCCCGGTCGGCACCGACCAGTAGGCGTCCGTGGCAGCGGATTCGGTGGTTCCTAATGCACGCATCGGCATCCGAGTCTGGCAAACAAGGGGCTTAAGCCCCTTGTCCTCCATTCTCGCCTTCCATCTACCTCTTCGGCGGCGTGCCGTGTACGACTTCCACCAACGCGCGCAGGTGCTCCTCCGGCGTGTCCGGCAGAATGCCGTGCCCAAGATTGAAGATGTGCCCCTTGTCGGTGGTGTCCATCTCGTTCATGATCGCCGTGGCGCGGCGGGCGATTTCCTCCCGAGAGGCAAACAAAGCCGTCGGGTCGAGGTTCCCCTGCAGCGCGGTCGCCTCGCGGCACATGGTGGCGGCGGTACGGAGACGCGTGCGCCAGTCGACGCTGATGACATCGAAAGGGACATCGACCAGCGGCTGCAATAGATGCGATGTGCCGCCGGCATAGAGAATCACCGGCACTCCCGGCTTTCTGATTCGTTCCAGGATAGTAAGGTAGTGCGGTACGACGATCTCCCGATAGTCCTCCGGCGACAGCAAGCCACCCCACGAATCGAACATCTGCACGGCATCGGCTCCGGCGGCGATCTGCGCCGACAGATAATCGGCGATCGCATCGGCCAAGTGCGTCATCAGACGCTGGGCGGCCACCGGTCGTTCATGGAAGAATCGCCGCGCCACCGTGAAGTCGCGCGAGGTCGTTCCTTCGATGGCATAGCAGGCGAGCGTGAACGGCGCCCCGGAGAAGCCGATAAGCGGTACCGACGGCGGCAAGGCAGCACGGATCCGACGCACCGCCGCCGGGACGAAGTCGACATCGCGCCCCGGATCAAAACGACGTAGCCGATCGACTTGCCCGACATCGGCGATGGGATTCGTGATGGTCGGCCCGCCTTCCTCGAAACGCACCGGCAACCCCAACGGCGGCAGGAGCACCAGGATGTCGGAAAAGAGGATCGCCGCATCGAGATCGAACTCGCGCACCGGCTGCAATGTGACCTGGCAGGCCAACTCCGGTGTCCGGCAGACCTCTTCGAAGGTATGGCGCTCGCGCACGGCACGGTACGAGGCCTGATAGCGCCCCGCCTGACGCATGATCCAGATCGGCCGACGCGTGACCGGACGACCATAGCATACCTCGATGAAATCACGCTTCGATGCCCCACCCGAAGGGTGGGACATCGCATGCGTGGTTTGTGCGCTATTCGATGATAACGACATGTCGTGTCCTTCAGAATCCGTGAGGCGGGCTTCCCTCGACCTCCCTCGGCTTCGTTCGGGACAAGTCGCTCGGGACGGGCTGCCCGCCGTCTTCTACGTCCCCAGTGCTCAAAGAGCGGGGAGCGAAGCCCGCCCTACAATGCCTCGATTCCAGCGGTGATCACGTCGATCGCCTGTCGCAACGATGCCTGATCATGTGCCGTCGAGAGGAATCCGACCTCGTATGCCGATGGCGCCAGATAGACACCATGTTCCAGGCAATGGTGGAACACTCGTTTGTACCGTTCGGCCGCCCCGGGTTCGATCTCCGTTGGATTGCGCGGCGGTTCGGTCCCGCCGAGGTACAGCCAGAAGATCGATCCGATCCGCACCAGGCAGGCATCGTGTGCGGAGAGATTGATCCGCGCCCGCAGCATCTCTTCGAATTGACGACCCTTAACTTCCAACTGCGCGTAGACGCCATCACCCGCAATCACATTCAACGTCACCAGACCCGCGGCCATCGCGACCGGATTGCCGGAGAGCGTTCCCGCCTGATAGACCGGTCCCAGCGGCGCCAGCTTCTGCATGATCTCCTTGCGCCCGCCGAATGCGCCGACCGGAAGTCCGCCGCCGATGATCTTCCCGAATGTCATCAGGTCGGGCGCGAACCCCAAGCGTTCGGCCGCGCCGCCTTTGCCGAGACGAAAACCGGTGATCACCTCATCGGAAATCACGAGCGCCCCACGCTTGTGCGCAAGGTCCGTGACCGACTGCCAGAATCCATCCGCGGGCAGGATCAGGCCATTGTTCGCCGCTACCGGCTCGAAGATCACGGCCGCGACCTTGTCGCGGTGCTGACGAAACAGCGATTCAGCAGAGGCCAGATCGTTGTAGGTCGCAACCAGCGTCGCCGCCGCGAATGACGATGGCACCCCCGCCGACGATGGCGTCCCGAAGGTCGCCAATCCCGATCCCCCCTGCACCAAGAGGAAGTCGGCGTGGCCGTGATAGCACCCGGCAAACTTGATGATCAGGTCGCGTCCGGTGAAGCCGCGCGCCAGACGGATCGCCGACATCGTCGCCTCGGTCCCCGATGAGACGAAGCGCACTTGTTCGACGGGCTTGACCCATTCACAGACCTTCTCCGCCAACAACACTTCTTCTTCGGTCGGCGCGCCGTAGCTGGTCCCTTTCCGCATGGCCCGGTCGATGGCCGCGATGACCTGCGGATGCGCATGGCCGAGGATCAATGGTCCCCACGACATGCAGAAATCGATATACGAGTTTCCGTCGGCGTCGGTCAGATGGCATCCTTCTGCCGAGGCGATGAATCGCGGTGTCCCGCCGACCGCGCCAAAGGCGCGCACCGGCGAATTCACGCCGCCGGGGATGACGCGCTGCGCACGGGTGAAGAGTTGGTCCGACCGCTCGATCATTTCATTGAAGGGTGGGCTCTGCCCACCTCCTTGTCATGCCGCCACCGGCTGCGGACAGGGGGCTTTCAGCCCCCTGACGGTGCGTGCGGCTCGATTTCGCTCGCCACAGGCAGAGCACGCATTCTCGTAGGGTGGGTGCTCCGTACCCACCGTCCACCTACCCCAACCACTTCCCCTTTAGGATATCCCGCAAATGGTACGTCAATATGATCGACGCTCCCGCACGGGTGATCGCGGTCAGGTTCTCCAGCACGAGATCGGGTTCCTTGGCCAATCCCTCACGGACGAGCAACTTCGCCGCCGAGTATTCGCCGGAGACATTGTAGGCGGCGATGGGAATGTCGATCGAACCGGCCAGGTCGGCAATCACATCCAGATACGCCAGCGCCGGTTTGACCATGACGACGTCGGCGCCTTCTTCGATGTCGAGCATCGCCTCGACACGCGCCTCGCGGCCATTGCGCCAGTCCATTTGGTACGATTTGCGATCACCCTTCTGGGGCGCCGATTCGGCGGCCTCGCGGAAGGGGCCATAATACGACGACGCATACTTGGCGGTGTACGCCAGAATCCCGGTCTTTGCATATCCGGCGTGATCGAGCGCCTCGCGGATCGCGCCGATGCGGCCATCCATCATGTCCGATGGACCAACCCAATCGACACCCGCCTGCGCCAGACGCACCGCCATGCGCGCCAGCACATCGAGCGAGGAATCGTTGTCGATGTCGTCACCGTCCAGCAGGCCGCAATGCCCGCTCGACGTGTAGGCGCACAAGCAGACGTCGGCGGAGATGAACAAGTCCTCGCCGAACTCGCGGTGTAAACGCTCCACCGCCCGCACAACGGGATTGTTGTCGGCATACGCCGAGGCCGCGTCCGACGACTTGTGCTCGGTGACGCCGAAGAGCATGATGCGTTTGATCCCCAGCTTGAGATCGGCGGCGATCGATTCCGTGAGTTTGTCGACCGACTCGCGGTTGATCCCCGGCATGCTGGGAATCGGCATGCGTCCGGTCGCATCCTCGCCGACGAAGTACGGCTGGATCATCGGCGCGGTCGACAGGCGGGTCTCGGCGACCAGATCGCGAATGAGCGGGTTACGACGGAGTCGACGGGGACGACGGGTCAGGGAATAATCCATGAATCACCTCGGCAGTGCCTTCGAGCGAACGCTCGAAGGGTTCATATACAATCGGGAATCCGGCCTGACGCAACGCTTCCGTCGTCGCCGGTCCGATGGAGACAGCAGTGGTCGTCAATGGCAGTGATCTTCGCGCCAGAAGTATCCGGGCCGCTTGGGGGCTTGTGAAGACAACAGCGTGGGGATCGGGAAGCGCGGGGAGGGTCTGCGCCAATGCCGGGCTCTCGGCTATGTCATAGCAGACCAGACGATCAAATCCCGTGCACCCCTCGGCCAGGGTCATTTCAAGATCGGCGGCCGCCGCCTGTCCGCAGGGAAAGAGAACCCGTCCGATACGCGTCCCGACGTCGTGCAGGAACTGCTCCCCCATCGCCTCGGCGTCGGCCACGTCGGCCGTGAAATCCACGCGCCAACCATGCCGTTCGATTGCCGCCTTGGTCTTGACCCCGACAGCCGCCAGGCGAGTCTGCGCGCCGAACCGGGCACCGTGCTCGTGCATCAAATGCGCCATCTCATCAACCGTGATCTGGCTCGTGAAGAAAATCCAATCGTAAGAACCAAGTTCCAGCATCGTCCGGCGCTTGACTTCCCGATCGCCCGCTTCAACGGCAACGAAGACGGGAATGGCGGCGATGTCGAAGGCGCTTGAGTTGAGTCGGCGACGAAACGGCTCGGCGCGCCGCGCGTCGCGCGTGATCCACACGCGGACGGGGCTCTGGACGCCGGTGGCGGCCCGATCTTCGGGCGGTTCGCGAACCGCCCCTACAGCGGCGCCTGCTTGTGTTTGGCATTTGAGATAGGAGACAACCGCGGCAACGACCGATTCGTCGTCGCCACCCGTGATGATGATCCGACACGGCTTCGCCGGCTCATCGGTCCCCAGGAATGCACCCAACCGAAGGCCGTTGCCGGTTGTCTCCGAGAACGCCCCGAGCGCAAGCTGGCACCCACCTTCCAAACGCCGCAGAACCTCCCGTTCCGCCCATACGGTGCGACGTAACGGGAGCCTGTCGAGGCGACCGACGATGGCATGCGCGCGCGCGTCGAGATCCCGTATCTGCACGGCGAGTGCCCCCTGCCCCGGTGCCGGAACAAAGAGCACCTCCGGGAGGCGAAATGCAACCAGGCCTTCCAGATCGAGACCGAGACGGTCGAGCCCGGCGGCGGCGACCAGGATGGCATCATAGCGGCCGTCCCGCAGTTTCCGCAGACGCGTCGGGACATTCCCACGCAGATTCTCGACGGCCAGATCAGGACGCAGGAAGCGCAACTGCGCAATGCGTCGCGCGGAGGATGTCCCGACGCGCGCGCCTTCATGCAGGCGCAGGGGCCGTGAACGATCGACGGCAGACGGGGCGGTCAGAAGAACATCGCGGCGGTCGGCCCGTTCCGGTATGGCACCCAGAACGAGACCGTCCGGCATGACGGTCTGGAGGTCCTTCAGCGAGTGGACGGCAATATCGACGGTTCCGGCGCGCAGCGCCTCTTCGATTTCCTTGGTGAAGAACCCTTTGCCGGGCATGGCGGCGAACGCAGTTTGATGATCGCGATCTCCGGCGGTCCTGATCACCACGATCTCGGCGTCGAGGCCGGCCGCGTCACGGATCAGGCCCTGCACGTGGCGCGCCTGCCAGAGGGCGAGGTCGCTTCCCCGCGTTCCGATCTTCATGTGTTGTTCAGTGGATCGCCGATCAATCCCAAGCAGGTGCCACCTTCGCGCACGGCGCAACGGTGGGCGACGGAATGATCGGGATCGCCGTCCTCGTCGGCCCGCTCCTCGACACAGTCGTATCCGGCCAGAAGCGCGCACTCCGATCGGGCAATATCCGCCTGTTCGGCCAGGGCGGCAAGGGGCAGTTGGTTGCTATACTGCACCAACTGCCGGACCCAGTGGGCAATGGCATCGCGGTCGGTGTCGGGTAGGTGCGCCAGGCGACTGGCAAACAGGCGTCGCATGCCGGATTCCGCGAAGGCCAGCGACTCATTGAGGGAGGACGACAACACCGGTTTGAATTCACGTTGGGCGTTCAGCTTGTGGGCGCGGCCGATGGCCTGATCAATCATGCGTTCGGCGGCGTCGACGGCGTGAAAGCGCTCGCGGCGATTGTGGTCGGCGATGGAGCGGAAATGTGGGATGTCCAGATAGGTGATACCTGCCAAGTCGCCGATGACGGGATCGACGTCCCGCGGGACAGCCAAGTCGATGATCAGAACGCCAGGGTCGACGCTCCCACGAAGCCCGATCAGCCGTTCACCGAAGGCACGCGTGAAGATCGGCCGCTCCGAGCCGGTCGATGTGAACAGAACGTCATGTGCAGGAGGCGCCGCCAGAAACTCCTCCAGCGAGAGCGAAGCGCCGCCGAAACGCGCGGCCAGTTCATCCGCCCGCGCCTTGGTGCGATTCACGAAGAGCATCGTCGTCGCGCCGGCATCGCGCAGGTGCGCCCCCAACTTGATGCTCATCGGCCCGACGCCGACGATGACCACACGGGGATGCGGACGCTGTGACACCCGGCCCGAAATCGTGTCCAGCAGCAGATTCACCATCGACACGGCATACTGGCCGATCGGTGTCTCGCGGCGAATCTTCCTGGCGACCCGGAAGGCGTCGGCGAACACCGCACTCAACTCCGGCCCGGACAGCCCCGCTTCTTCCGCGAAAGCGACCGCCTCCTTGACCTGGCCGAGAATCTGCGCCTCCCCCACCACCATCGAATCCAAAGAGGATGTGACCCGGTAGAGATGGCGCAACGCGCGGAATGCCGTCAGGGAACTGATCTCGGCGGGCTCGAATGCCACCCGTTCACGCCCACTCAGGAAGAAATCGAGCAGGCGGTTGCGGTACGCAATCCCGGCACCACTGTCCGCGATGTAGTAGAATTCGGATCGGTTGCAGGTGTACAGCGGCACCACTTCGCGGAACCCACAGGACTCCTTCAACGCCGCCAGCCGTTCACGCTTCTCCGCTTCGGGAACCGTCAACGCCTCCAACAGCGGGATGTTGCCGCCCGATCGCACCGACACCCCGATGACACCAAAGCGCAACATCATGCATCCTTTTGTTCGGCCCTGTTCCCGGCGGGTTTCCGGCCGAATCTCGTTACTTATATCACGAATTCCACCCCAAAAACAAGAGGTTTTTTGTTCCTCCCTGGCGCCCGAACGGCACCCTTCCCGGCGTCGTGGAGCCTCATGTCACAAACGCACGTCTGTCGGGCCGGGTTCCCACCGGTGACGGCAGCGCGGCCCGCAACTTATACAATTATTGTCGCATTCTCCGTGCCCGAGTCACAGAATTTGACAGGAGGGCCGTCGTCGCGTCTGCAGAAGCCGACGACGGACAAGCCAAGCCATTTTGTCACAGCGGCTTAAGGAGCCATGTCGCGCGGACGACACAAGAACCAGAACTTGGCGGCGTATTCTTCGCCGAAGAAGAGCTCCAGCTGGTACTTGCCGGCAAACGGGACCGTACCTTCGTGCATGGTTCCGTCCCAAGGAAGCGTATACTGCCCCGGCCCTTGGCGACCAATCGGGAGGATCAATATCAGCTCCCCGGTCATCCCGTTGATGCGTGCTTCCACGTTCGTGGAGTCATAGACCGTGTAGCGGAAGCGATCCCCCGCCCAAATTGTATGGTATCCCACATAGACGTAAAGGTCGATCTCGGGTGGCGTATAGGTCTTGCCCGACTCCGCCCCACCGGGGACCGACGGGATCGCAGAGGCAACAAGACTCAGCACCAGTCCGGCCCAGACATAGCGCTGAAGACGCCGATGCAATCGTTGATCTGACATACCGTCGTCACTCCGCCGCGGCGTCGGCGACGCTTGCGTCCACTTCAGTCCCCGACGCACCGCCCCCCGGTACCTTGAGTCCGTACTCGTAGAGCTTGTTGCGGAGTGTGCGCGACGATATCCCCAGCCGGTCGGAGGCACGCGTCTGGTTGTTTCCCTCCGCTTCGAGCGTCGCCAGAATCAGCGCCTTCTCCATCTCGTAGATGCTCATCCCCGGCTCGATCATCTGTGTCCTGGGACGAGGACCACCCGTGATCAAATCCCGCGGGAAATCCTCCGGCGCCAATACGTCACCGCCGGCGATGACAACGGCACGTTCGAGGAAATTCTCCAATTCACGGACGTTTCCCGGCCAGGAATACTGCTCGAAGAGCCGCATGACCGCATCCGAGACGCGACGGACCGAGCGGCCATTCTGAGCATTGTACCGGCGGATAAAGCACTCCACCAGAGCCGGGATGTCGGAACGGCGTTCCCGCAGCGGCGGCAGGTCGATGGCAACGACATTCAGGCGATAAAACAGGTCGGCGCGGAAGTTCCCGGCGTCGATTTCGGTGGGGATGTGCCGGTTGGTCGTGGCGATCACCCGGACGTCGACGGGAATCTTCTTGTCGGAACCCAGACGGTGAATCTCCCGCTCCTGCAGGACTCGCAGGAGCTTCGCCTGCTGCGTCGGCGGAATCTCCGAAATCTCGTCCAGAAGGAGCGTGCCCCCGTCGGCGACCTCAAACAGCCCCCGCCGCTGTCGCAAGGCGCCGGTGAAGGCGCCCTTTTCGTGGCCGAACAGCTCGCTCTCGAAGAGGTTTTCCGGGAGGGCGGCACAGTTGATCGCCTCGAATGGACCCTCGCGCCGCACGCCGCGATAATGAATCGCGCGCGCCACCAGCTCTTTGCCGGTTCCCGATTCACCGGTCACCAGCACCGTGGCCCGCGAGTCGGCGACGGCGTCGATCAGATCGAAGACGCGCCGCATGCGTTCCGACTGCCCGATCAGTTGGTCGGCGGCATACCGCCGGGTGACCGCCTCGCGCAGCATGCGGTTCTCGACCTTCAGCCGACGGTATTCGAGGGCCCGGTTCACGACGGCCTCGGTGGCATCGGTCCCGACCGGCTTGACCAGGTAGTCGAAGGCCCCGGCCTTCATCGCGCGGACGGCATCGGCAACGTCACCGAATGCGGTCATGATCACAACGACCGTGTCCGGGGCCGTCGTCCGCAGGCGATCCAACAGCGCCAAGCCGTCCATCCCCGGCATGCGAACGTCGGAGATCACCAGATCGAACTCACGTCCGGCGATCTTGTCGAGCGCCGCATCGGCCGAGAAGGCGCAATCGACGGCATAGGACGATTCCCGCAATGTGGTCACGAGGAAATCGTTGACGAGAACATCATCGTCGACTACAAGGATGCAAGCGGCCATGGATGAATCCTAATGCTCACAGTCTGGAACCAGTTTCATAACCGGGTCGCCGAATTGAATCGCCTTGTGGCACCGGGTGCCCACAGCCGGCGCTGCGGTCGGGTGTGGGCACCCGACCGCACAACCGCGGAGGCTATGAAACGGATTCGTTTCATGTTACGAACGCTCAGAGCTCAACGCCGGTCGACTGCCGCGATTCCCTGGACCGGCGGCAACTCAATGTCCACCTCCGCCCCGCCGCCCTCACGGTTTTGCAGCGAGATGCGCCCTCCATGCGCTTCCACGAGCTTCCGGGCTGCCGCCAGCCCCAGCCCCGTCCCCTTCTCGCGCGTGGTCACGAAGGGCATGAACGCCCGTTCCAGTATGTGCGGCTCAATCCCGCACCCGCGGTCCGCCACACGCACGCATACGCCGCCGTCCTCGCGCGGCGACGCGCTGACCTCGATGGCACTGTCTCCGTCGGCCGCCTGCTCGGCATTCTCTAGGACATTCCAGATCGCCTGGCGCAGACTGAGCGCATCGGCCCGTCCAGGAGGCAGCCGCTCCGGCCAGCGGCGAACGAAGCGTATCGTCCGGCCGCGCTGACGGGCATTCTCCTCATACTGCCCCACGGCGGATTCCAGAAACCGCGGCCATTCGATTGTCTTCAACGCCAACTTCGGATCGCGGGCGAATTCCAACAATCGTTGTACGAGCTGACTCAGTTGCCGCGCGCCGGTCACAATCTTCTGTGCCATGTCCTGCTGTTCGCTGTCCTCCGGAACATGCCGGGCCAAGAGTTCGGCGAATCCCAGCATCCCGCCCAGCGGGTTGCGGATCTCATGGGCCACGGTGGCCGCCATCTCGCCCAGCGAAGCGAGCGCCCGCAGGCGGATGACTTCGGCATGCATCGATTCGAAGACGGATTGATCGGTGAAGACTTCCAGAGCGCCGTGCGTTTCACCCATACCGTCACCATCGACCAGCGGCACAGTGGAGACGGAGAGAACGAGCGGCGCCTGCCCCGGACGGGGAACTTCGCGCCGCCACTGTGTGACCGGAGCATGCCCCGCCGCACATCCCGCCGCCGTGGCACCGCCATCGGCTCGTCCGGGCCAGACGTCCTCGTAGCGCCGGTTCAGAACTTCATCCACCGTGACATTGAGGAGCATCGCGGCGGTCCGATTGACGAGCCGGATCACCCCGTCCTTGTCGACCGCGATGATCCCGGCGGGAACTTCGCCGAGGACGCGATCGAGGTAGGCCGCCAGTCGGCGATTCGCCGCCAGCGCGGACTCGAGTTGTACATTGATCTCCGACAACCGGGCATTGAGCGCCGCGTGTTCCTGCTCCAGGGCCGTGTATTCGGCCTGGAGCTGGTCGATCGTGCGCCCGAAGGCATCGACCGAACGTGTCAAGCCGACCAGGGAATCCTCCGGCATCGTGCCGGTCGCCGGGCCCTGATCGTTCGATTGGACGCGCTCGCTCCTCTTGGTCTTCATCGCGGCCAATATACCGGCGCTCTCCGGGGGCGCAACATCAAACCACGGGACTCACACGGTCGGCATCGCGCCTGGGGGCGAGGCGTTGCCGGGCCCTTGGGCGACCCAACGGGTCGCCCCTACAGTCGGTTGGATAGATAAGATGATGTCATGAAGAGATCGCTTGCTGCTTCACGGCGCGATGTCATGCCACAGTTGCCCGCTCACCGTAGCGGTGACGGCCGGAGTGACGCTGTGCCCGGGTCGCGCACGGTACTCCCGTAGCTCGGACTCGACATGACTGAGGCGCTGGCGCAGATCCTCGATTTCACGAGACAGCGTCTGTTCACGCACCGCCCGGTCGATCAGTTCCTTCAGTTCCTGCAGCTTGAAGGGCTTGATGATGTAGTCGTACGCCCCCTTGCGGATCGCCTCAATCGAGGAATCGATCGTCGGGTATCCGGTCATCACAACCACGGGGAGCGAGGGATCGATCTGCCGTACTTCGGTCAGCACTTCAATCCCTCCCTTGCCGGGCATCTTGAGATCGACCAGGGCGACATCGAAGCGCTGGCGACGACAGGCGTCGATCCCGGCCTGGCCATCGACGACCGTGACAACGGAGAACTCCATCTTCGTGAAATAGTCCTGCAATAAGTCGCGAACGAACTGCTCGTCGTCGACAACGAGCACGCGTGTGGCGGTCGCCGGAGTCATGTCGTGGCATCTCCCGGGGATGGCTCAGGGTGGTGGGCGGTGTGGCGGGATACGGCGGCCTCCACGGCCCGGCTCATCTGCTTCAGATTGAACGGCTTCACGAAATAGTCGTCGGCCCTCTGCCGGAGTGCTTCGACGGCGGAATCAAACGAGGGGTATCCCGTCATGATAATGATCGGTACCTCGCGGTCGCGTTCCCGCAGACGTGCCGCCAGTTCAAGGCCGTCCATGTCGGGCATCTTCAAATCGAGGATCACGGTGTCGAAGTGCCCCGTCTCCCACTGCGACAGGGCCCGCTGGCCGCTCTCGGCGACGGCGATTTCGTAGTCCTGGCCCTTGAAGAAATCATAGAGCAGATCGCGAATCAGAAGTTCGTCATCGACGATCAGGAGTCGCGGACGATGAGACGGTACGTTCCCGATCATGATTCACCGCTACCCGCGGGCCGTCCGGGCCCGAGGCAAACCGCCGGTCGGAGTCGCCGTCGAGGCGAACGATGCGACCGCTTCGTCCTGTGTCTCGTACGTGTCGAGTATCTGCTTCAGTCCCGTGAGGGCGAAGATCTCATCCGCGTACGGTGTCAAGTGACACAACACCAGACGCCCGCCGGAGAGGCGGACATCCTTCAATGCCGAAAGGAGTGCTCCCAGACCCGAGCTGTTGATGAAATCCACCTTCTCAAGGTTCAACACCAGCGCGGAACGATGATCGGACAGCCGTTGACGAATCGCGTCCTTCAGTGTGCTGGAGCTGACCAGATCAAGGCGTCCGACGACGCGCAGAACATCCACGTGCTGGTGTGATTCGACGCGCAACTCCATCTCGACCTCCCCACGAAGCGTCGCTTCCAACCGGATGCGCAGCTTCCCCGGCCGTCGTGCGGCACACGCGTTCCGCCAGACACGAATGCCAACCGGGGATGGCGGATTTCGGGGTATCACCCCGGCCCGCCATACTGCCACTGTACTGTTATCGGTCAGTTGGAGTCGAACTGAAGGAGTGTCATCTTCAAGACGGGTCGGAGGTTGCGACGGGCTCTCTCAGGGTTATGCGATACAGATTCAGTAGCGCCACGAACACCGCCGCAATCACCGGGCCGAGGACGACGCCGAGAAGACCGAAGGCCGCCACGCCGCCGGCAATGGCGAAGAATAGAAGCAGCGGATGCATCGCGGTCCGCCCCGAGATGATCATCGGCTTCAGGAAGTTGTCGATCTGGGACACGACTAACGTGCCCACCACCAGAAGGATGATCGCCTTGATGTGCGCCCCGGCGAGGAACAGAATGACCGCCGCCGGCGCGTAGATGACGAATGCGCCGAGGAGCGGTATCAATGTGAAGAACCCCATGACCGCGCCCCAGAAGATCGGCGACGGCAGTCCCAGAATCCAAAAGAGGCACCCGCCCAGTGCGCCTTGGATTCCCGAGACCAGAAGCCCGCCGTAGATCGTGGCACGCACGACCTCCGTGACGTGTTCGAGAATCCCGGCGGCGCGTATCTCCCCGAGCGGGATCGAAGTCCGGACTCGCTCCACCAGCGCCGGTCCATCCTTGAACAAGTAGTACATGGTCAAAAGCATCAGCAGAAACTGGAAGATCGCCCGTCCCACATTGGCGATCGCCGCGGTCGTGTGATTGACGGCGAATGTGCTCACGGCCCCCAAGATTCCCAGGATGGTGTCCTGGAGATTCCAACGGGACAGATCAACGACCCCTTCCAAACGCGCTGACCAGCCGCGAATCAAAGGATCGATGCGTGCCGAGAGCTCCGCCACAGCGGCTGCACCCCACCCCTGCTGCAGATGCTGATACAGACCGACGGCCTCATCAACCAATGTGGCCACCAGATACGCCGACGGCAACAGGATCAGGAGCGCCGAGGCCGTGGTGCTGATCGCCGCCGCCAGACCGCGACGCCGAATCTTGCCCGCCAGCCAGGCATGCAACGGATAGACGCTGATGACCAGGACCGAACCCCAGGCAATCGGCACCAGAAACGGCGCAATGATCCGGTAGAACAAGTAGACGATTCCGACCACAAAGGCCAAAAGCGCCACTCCGAACACCGTCTCGCGTTTGATCAGCTCACCCTTTGCCACAGGACCTCTTCCCTGTCGGAACGCTGGGGCCAAGGTATCGCAACACGGCATCCAGACCAATAGCATTGATGCGTAGGGGCGTGATTCATCACGCCCGAAGGGAGGGCGCCATGAATGGCGCCCCTACGGAGAACGGGCACGGTACGCCTTGCCCCATGGGATGCCGCAAAAAGTGATGGCATCTGCATATTCCGTCGTGCATAGGTCCCTCGGGGCAAGGGGAGGCGACCGATGAAGACCATGACTCCGGTGTACTATGGCCACTTTCGGGCCGCGGCATTCGGCGATGTGTGGTATGCGGTGAGCAAACGGGGACTGTGGCGGGTCGATTTTGGGCGGACACGGGAGCGATTCCTCAAGGACCTTACGGCCGACGGCGTGGATGCGATTGCCGATGACCGACAGACCGCGAAGATCGGACGGGCCTTCAAGGAGTACTTTGCTGGGAGGCGTCAGAGGTTCGATCTGCCGATTGATTGGTCGCGTGTCGATGGTTTCTCGCGCAAGGCGCTGCAAGCATGTGCCCGCATCCCTTACGGGAAGACCGTGTCATATGGGGAACTGGCCGAACGCGCCGGGTCGCCCGGTGGTGCGCGTGCGGCCGGTCAGGCGATGTCACGAAACCCGTTTCCCATCGTCGTCCCCTGCCACCGCGTGGTCAGATCCGACGGTTCGATCGGGGGATTCTCCGGTCAGGTGCATCACAAGATTGCCTTGTTGGAGTTGGAAGGTGCCCGGGAGGCGATTTGATCGCGGTGTCAGGAGCACAGGGCTCCTGACCTACGGTTGGAGGCGCTGTGCCAAGATGCTGTCCGGCAGGATCGTATCCGGCTTCTTCTCGATCATTCCTTCAACGACGCGCAGACAGGTCTCATAGCGGCCGAATGAGGGCATCAGATAGGCGCCGGCGATCATTTCCCGGGCCTGCCTCAGAACGTCACGGCAGACTTGTACTCCGATTTCTGCTCCGCCCTCTCCGGCGTCCTTGATGCGTCCCAAGAGGTCCTCGGGGACCGTGATCCCCGGCACTTCATTGTGCAGGAACCAAGCGTGCCGGAACGACATCAACGGCAACAAACCCAGGAAGACCGGAATGCGGAATTCATCGATTGCCTTGATCGCCCTTTCCAGCGGCGCGAGGGAATAGAGCGGCTGCGTGAAGGCGAAATGTGCCCCGGCCTCCACCTTACGCCGGAAACGATCAAGCTCGGTCGGCCAGTCGTCGGCCGCCGGGTTGAGCGCGACGCCGACGGCAAATGTCGTCGGACGTCCGATGGAAACGCCGGCGAGGTCCTTTCCCATGTTGAGCGCGGTGAGAATCCGGGTTAGTCCGATCGAATCGACATCATAGACACCGGTCACATGCGGATAGTCACCCAGCGAGGGCGGGTCGCCGGTGATCGCCAGCACATTGCGTATGCCGAGAGCATGAGCGCCGATCAGGTCGGATTGTATCCCCATCAGATTCCGGTCGCGACAGGTGAAATGCAGGATCGTCTCCAGTCCGACTTCGCGCTCGATCAGCGCCGCGACAGCCAAAGCGCTCATGCGCACACGGGCCATCGGCGAATCGCCAATGTTCACAGCATCGACTCCGGCACCCAGGCAGAGGCGCGCGCCCTCCAGTAACTTGATCGGATTCGTACCCTTCGGCGGATCGAGTTCAACCGACACTTGAAATCGCTTCCCCAGTTTCTGCGCGAAACTGGACCGTGCTGCAGCGGCGGGCTCGCTGGCCAGCGTTTCCGGTTCTGGCGTGGAGACGAAGGTGACAACCGGTTCGGATGAAGCCGTCCGGGCGCGGCCCAACACCTCCCCCATCGCCGCGATATGATCGGGAGACGTGCCACAGCACCCACCGAGAATGCGCACGCCATGGGCCAGAAACGAACCGACCAGACTGGCGAAATACTCCGGCGTGGCCGCGTAAACGAACCGCCCATCGACCAACCGCGGCATCCCCGCATTCGGCATCGCGACCAGCGGCTTTGTCGCCATCGACGCCAGGTGGTGGATGACTTCCAACATCCCCTGCGGCCCGACCGAGCAGTTGGCGCCGATCACGTCGATGGGAAGCGCGTTCAGGAATCCGGCGATCTCCCCGGGAGTTCGACCGGTGGTCGTCAACCCCTCCTCGGTGAAGGTCATTTCCGCGATGATCGGGAGATCGGAGAGGGACCGTACCGCGGCCACCGCTTCGGCCATCTCGGCGGTGTCCGACATCGTCTCGATGATGAACAGATCGACGCCGCCTTCGAGCAGCGCCGCGGCCTGCTCGGCAAAATGCGAACGCGCCATGAGAGCCGGAACCGGTCCCCACGGCGCGAGATTCTTCCCCAAAGGGCCGATCGCGCCGGCTACGAAGGCATCGACACCTTCGATCTCCCGCGCCTCGCGTGCCAGACGGGCACCGTGATAGTTGATGTCCCGGACCTTGTGTTCGAGGCCATGCGCGGCCAGACGCACGCCGTTGCCGCCGAAGGTATTGGTTTCGATCAGGCGTGCTCCGGCCCGCAGATAGTCCTGATGAATGCCGAGGACCAGCGCCCGCGCGGAGAGATTCAGTTCATCGAAACAGCGCTCGAACGATACGCCGCGTCGATAGAGCATCGTCCCCATCCCGCCATCGGCGAGGATCGGTCCGGCCGTGAGACGGTCGAACAGCGGGTGAGCACGGGATCGTGTCTGATCGGGCATGATCAACATTCTGGGCGGGTCTCAGACCCGCCCTCTTGTTTCTTGGCACGGGGCCGGGCCGGTCTCAGACCGGCCCCTACACGCCGATCGTCCCTCCGGGCACGGCACGCCGTGCCGCTACAACCCACGCTTTTGGAATCGAGGACAGGGGGCTTTCAGCCCCCTGCGGTGCGTGCGGGTCGGCTTCCTTCGACTCCGCCCAGGACAAGTCGCTCGCCACAAGCAAAGCACGCACCCTACAATCCCATCTCCTGTTTGATCTCTTTGACCGCTTCGACCATCACCGTCAACTTGTCGATCGCCTCCTGCGGCGTGCGCGTTTTCAGGCCGCAGTCCGGGTCGATCCACACCAGCGCCGGGTCGAAGACGTCGAGGGCACGTCGGATGCCGTCCTTGACCTGCCCCTTGGTCTCGATGACGTGCGAATGGACATCGATAACACCGACCGAGATCCGCTTGGTGAACTTCGGCTTGCGGAAGATGTCGAGGTTGGCGAATTGCGAGTTGGCAAACTCCAGGTCGAGCATGTCGACGGGAAGGTCCAGGATGCGCGGATACATCATCGCGAAATCGCCGTAGCAGATGTGGCTGATCGTCGTCGCCTTCAGTCCCGCCGTGACGACCTCCATGGCCTCGATGGCCAACTCGATTTCATCGGGGCGGGTCGAGATCGCCGGCTCATCGATCTGGATGTAGCGGGCGCCCGCGGCTTCGAGATCATGGGCTTCATCGCGCACGATCTCGGCCAGCGCCAGCACGGCATCGCGCCGTGACGGATAATGTTCATCGAAGGACCAGTCACACATCGTGTACGGTCCGGTCAGCATTCCCTTGACCGGCATGGTGGTCAGGGACTGCACCCAACAGTGCCAGTCTGTGGTCATTGGCCGGGGACGCGACAAGGTCGACTGGATGATCGGCTTGCGATAGTAGCGATTCCCATAGGAGCGCACGAGGCCGGAAATCCCATACCCATCCAGGAGCTCCGCAAAGAACGTCGTCATGTCGCCGCGTTCCATCTCGCCATGCACGAGGATGTCGATCCCGATTCGTTCCTGGATGCGAATCCATTCCTCGGTGGCCCGCCGTTCCACGGTGGTTAACTCGTCCGGCGACACCTTGCCTTGTTGCCGGTCCCGGCGCGCCTTGACCAGGTAGTCCGGCTTGGGGAATGATCCGACGCTGGTGGTTTCCAACATGTTTCTGATCTCCGGGGTCCGGATTCGGGCACGGCGCGCCGTGCCCCTACACCTCATCTCTGTCACCGGCGAAGCGAAAGGTCTCTATGAGATTCCATGGTGAGTCGCCTGCCTATAGAGATGCTTCGCTTCGCCCAGCATGACAGGATTGGGAACAGTGACGTCTCTGTCCCCGGCGTTAGACGTGTGTGCCACTGACCTTGGTCAGTGCGCGCCTAAGCCGCCGCAGATCGCGGACCAAGGCCCGTGGCACGCTCCCTCCGCCCACCGTGTAATCCTTCATGACGCCCCGCAGGCCACGCCGAGGAACTGGCAAACGGCGGCGACCAGACGGCGCATCTTGGCGATCGCGCTCGGATACGGCAGGAACTCCAGCGCCGCCGACGGCGTGATGAAGCAGGCGGGCCAATCGGCCGCACCGGCCGCTGCCAATCGTTCCAGTTGCCTGACGATCTGATCGGCCGTCTCCAGACGAGTGGTGCGGGCATCGACCAAACCGAAGCCCCGACCCATCGTCTTGGGACCGTGGATCAACGCTTCGAAGTTGCCGGGGACCGTGGCACAGTCGGCGCCGATCGCATGAACCGGTAACCGCCAGAGATGGTCGCCGATCCCTTCAATCGGGCAGAAGTAGGTGTGGACGAACACCCGCACGTCCACACCGATAGTGGCGGCGCTGATCGCGGTGACCGCGGCGTCGATTTCGTCCGGGCAGCGTCCCAAGTACGGCTCGTCCAACTGTACCCAATCGGCACCGGCGTCCGCCAAGGCCTCCAATTCGCCGCGCACCAGTGCGGCACAATCGGCATACAGCGCTTCTTCCTTATGGTAGTACTCGTCCACGCAGAACTTCGCCAACGAGAACGGTCCGCAGACGGAGGGAATGACACGGCCGCGACCGGCACTGCTTGCGAAGCGGTAGTCATCGGCAACCGCCGAGCGCACAAAACGGATCGGCCCGGCGATCGTGGGACGGCGATAGTAGACGTTGTTGTCGAAGTACCGAATCAGGCCGCCGATCGTGAACCCCTCGTGCGCCGCGGCGAAAGGAGTCACCGGATCATCCCAGCGAATCCGGCCGTCGGTCAACCAGTCCAGTCCGGCGCGGGCTTGATCGTCCAGCGTTGCCCGGATGGTCGCGCGGACCACATCCTCCAACTCGGCCGCGGTGATGCGCCCCTGGTCAAACCGGTTGCGTGCCAACCGGAGATTCACGCCCGGTGCGCCGCACGCCGGGTCTTCGAATACCTTCGGTTGGTTGCCGACCAGCGTCGTCTGGAACATGTGTCCCCTTCATCATCCTAATAAGCGAACGGATGGTCCCGTGGGAGGGCGATCCACTGCTTCAGCAGGGTCCAAAAACCCCTCACCCTACCCTCTCCCCACCGGGGAGAGGGGAGAAAGCAACCTCTCCCTCCGGGAGAGGTCGATCCGCCGCAGGCGGATCGGGTGAGGGGGTTTTTCTTTCGTTCACTTCGCTGGAAATCCTATAGACCAGTCTCAAACCGCTTCAACCTCCCGATGTACAGCCGGAACCTTTCCCGAATGTCGCCGAGCGTTCCACCGCCAAACATCTCGAGGCAGGCATCGGCCAATGTCAACGCAACCATCGCCTCGCAGACAACGGCGACCGCCGGCACACTGCAGATATCGGAACGCTCCACGAACGCCCGCGATTCCTCCCCCGTGTGAATGTCGACGGACCGCAGGGGATGGTTCAAGGTGGGGATCGGCTTGGCGGCGGCACGGACGACGACGTCGGCGCCATTGGTCACACCGCCTTCGATCCCACCGGCACGATTCGTGGTACGATAGTATCCCCCTGTGCGTGGGTGACCGGAATCACGGTCTCGGAAGATTTCATCGTGAACGTCGGAGCCGCGATGCGCCGCCTGCGCGAACCCCTCGCCGATCTCCACGCCTTTCACCGACGGCACCGACATGACGGCGCCGGCCAACCGGGCATCCAGACGCTTGTCCCACTGTATGTAGTCTCCCAGACCCGGCGGGACTCCCGTGGCGACGATTTCGACGATGCCTCCCACCGTGTCGCCCGATGCGGCCGCCGCACGAATCTCCGACCGCATGGCTTCCGATGTCTCCGGATCGATGCAGCGCACATCCGAGTCGCGCACACGGAGGCGTATCTCATCAACCGTCGGCACAGGCGCAGACAGTGCCGCCGCGCCGATGCGCACCACATGCGCCGCCGTCTCGATGCCCAGCTCGTGAAGGAACATCTTCGCGAGCGCTGCGGCGGCGACGCGCACGGCGGTCTCCCGCGCCGAGGAACGCTCCAAAACATTCCGGAGGTCGGCAAAACCGCGTTTCTGCGCCCCGGCAAGATCGGCATGCCCGGGCCGGGGCACCGTGCGCGGCAGAGTCATTGCCGCTTCACGCTCGCTGGCGGGCTCCGCCCTCTCGGATGTGACCGACATCACCGATTGCCAGTTCTCCCAATCCTTGTTGAAGATTGTGAAGGCGATCGGCGACCCCAGCGTGACGCCATGGCGCACACCGGCGGTGATTTCACAGCGGTCGGACTCCACTTTCATCCGTCCGCCCCGACCGAAACCCTTCTGCCGTTCCGCCAACTCGGCGTCGAGACGTGGGAAGTCGATCTGCATCCCCGCCGGCAGACCCTCGAGGATGCCGGTCAATTGCGGGCCATGGGATTCACCGGCGCTGCGATAGATGAGATGATCCATCAATATGAGTCGCTCGTTCTCTTGTCTGGTGGCGCAGGCACTCCTGCCTGCGCACGATCATGGGCATACCAGCGTGTCTGCCCCACCAATACCTCTTCACGATTTCCCACATCTCCGGGCACGGCCCGCCAGAGGCGGACAAGCACGCCGTGCCCTTACACGTCATATCTCATACGGCGATCAGCGGCAACCGGACAGTAACTCGTGTTCCATTCGCCACCCCGGGCGCCGGTGAAACGATGTCGATTGTCCCGCGGTGGTCCGTTACGATACGGTGCGTGATCGCCAATCCCAGGCCTGTTCCGCCGCTGCGCGTTGTGAACCACGGCTCAAACACACGAGACAGATCCTCAGGCGCGATGCCGCTGCCGTTGTCCTCCACGGTCAGCGCCACACAAGAACGCTCCGGACTCAGTGCCAGGCGGATGCGCCCGTTGCCAGAGCACGCCGCCAAGGCATTGGTCATGACATTCCACACCGCCTTGCGCAATTCATCGGCGACGCCGACGACGACTTGATCGGCGGCGATCTGCGTTTCCAATAATACGTGTGCCGCCTGGGCCTGCAAGGCCGCCATCGCCGCGACGCTCTCGACCAAGGCGGAGAGATCGACCGGTGCCGGAGGTTGAGTCGACGAGCGTGCCAGCGAGAGGAAATCCTCGACGATGGCATTCAGACGTGTCGATTCGTCGCAGATGGTCGTCGCCAAACGCGCCGCTTCGGGATCGCCCACCTCCAGACGGAGCCGTTGCGCGGCCAGGGCGATGGCATTGAGCGGATTGCGAATCTCATGCGCGACCCCGGCAGCGAGGTGTCCCATTTCCGAGAGGCGTTCCGAGCGTCGAACCTGTAGCGCCAGCGCCCGTGCCTCGGTTTCATCACGGATGATGGCCACGGCGCCATCCACGACGCCCTCGGCGGTTGTGATCGGCGTCGTTGTGTAGACCAACTCCCGCGAACCGCCGGGCCGCGCAACACTGAGTTCCTGATTCCGAACCGGTTCCTCCCCGGCTCGCACCTCCTCAAGGTGGAAACCGTCCGTACCCGGAACCTCGCGCACCGGCACGCCCAGCGACTCCGCCGCGGAACGCCCTGTCAGACGCTCTGCCGATGGATTGAACACGGAGACGCGCCCGGCACCGTCGACCGCCACGACCGCCTGATCGATGGCGTCCAGAATCCGGCCGGTCAATGTCTCCACGCGCCGATACGACCGCCCCAAATCGGCCAGCGAACGTCGCGCCAGCAGGATGGCAATCACGGCCGTGGCAAGGAGCAGGAACAGCAATGCCGAGAGCGCCAATTGCAGCGTCAGGCGCCGTTCGGCGGCCTTCACTCCCGACAAACTGATCCCGACACGGAACATCCCCGACGGAAGCTCCGAAGACAAGAACGGCGCGACGGCTTCCAGCACAGGAAGCCCTTCAAAGACCACCTCGCGTGTCGCCGTGGTCTCCGCCTCGACGGCGGCGACGAGGAATGAGTCGGCCGCCAACTTCAAGACGGGCTTCAAGGGACGGGATGCAAATACAATGCCATCAGGGGATTGCAGCATGATGTAGTTGATCCCGGAACGTTGCCCGATCTGCTGAACCAGCTCGCCGATGCCACCCAACGGCGCGCGGGGTGTCTCATCCGTGACGCGCTCCCACAAGGCCAGCGCTCCCCAATCTGTCGCAATCCCCGTTGCCACCCAGCGCACGCCATTCGACGTGTCCTGGCAAGTCAACACGGTCGGCGCCGACCCACTCTCCGTCCAATCGTGACCGGCGACGTCGCTGTCAGCGGCCAGCACCCCGGCGAGTGACGACGGAAACGTCACCATCGCCCTGCGGCCACGCCAGACAGTGATCCCTCCCGATTCCCAACGTCCGGAGAGCTCGGCGAGAATCGCCGTGTCGACACGGGCGGGATCGATCAGATCGGCGATCCGGCGCGCATCGGCGGCCTGCGATTCCCGCTCGAGTTGGTCGACCAGAGATCCGGTCGCAACGGCGTATTGCGACGCCAGCAACAGGGATTGTAGCAGGGCGACGGCATCTCGACGTGTCTCGGACACCAACGCCTGCCGCACGGCGCGAATACCCCACAGCGTCCACAGCGAAAACACGACTCCCAGCACCAGCGAGCTGAGAAGAACCGTGGCGACCAACGGACCCCAGCGGAATCGGGGGCGTCGCTCTATCGTCTTGCCCAGGCGTGTTTCGGCCGTCATCGGTCAGAGGCGTGCGTGCGGAGGTCCGGACCGTCGCCGCTGTTTCCTCAATTCATACTATGCCACGGTACACGAGGCGTCAATCCGAATTGCCCACGGGAGATTGCCGCGCCCGATACCCATCCACTGCAATCAGACACGCATTTGACCGATATATTAGACAATGCACGTACCGGGCGCCGGGTTCGAGCGCCAGCGAGGAGTCGATCTGCATCCGCGATCCTGGTTTGCCCAAACGGCCACGCCGTCCTTCACCGCACCGGGTCTCACGCTGTCCGAGGCGAGAAAGACCACCGAGGAGCGCCTCACGACTGGGTGGCTGTTGGCCACCATCGTCTTCATTCTGACATTGATCCTGTATGTGGCCACGATGTGCCGGACGGTCTTCTGGTGGGATTCCGGCGAATTGGCCGCCAACGCCAAGGTCTTGGGAATTGCCCACCGCCCCGGTTTTCCGCTCTTCATCCTGCTCGGACGGCTCTTTGCCCTGGCGCCGTTCGGCGATCTGTTCTACCGCGTCAATTTCGTCTCGGCCATCACCGCATCGACGGCGTTGGCGATCTTCACCTATGTGTGGCTTGAGTTGGTCGTGCAGATCCTTCGTCCCCGTCGCAATTGGGAAGCGCTAATCGCGGTCGTACTGCCGGTGGCGGCGATCGCCGGCACATACACCCTGTGGATTCAAGCGGTGCGGGCCGAGGTGTATGCGCCCACGCTCCTGGCGGTGGCCCTGCTGTGGGGAACGGCACTCGGGGCGCAGACCGCTGCGCGCAGCGGCCACGGCGAGACCGGCCGCTGGCTCTGTCTGGCCGGATTCCTGGCTGGATTGGGATTCGGCCTGCACAATGCAACCTTCCTCTCGGTCTGGCCGGCCTTCCTGTTGTTCTTTGTGATCTTGAGCCGCCGCTACGCTGTCGGACTCAGGACTTGGTTGGCCCCCGGGCTTCTGCTCCTCGTCGGCGTCACCGTCTACCTGTACCTCCCGGTCCGCGCCGGCCAGAATCCGCCCTTGAACTGGGGTTGGACCACGACGGCCCTCTCCCCCGGCTGGGGCACGGTGGTAGCCAAGGACGCCATCGGCGGCGTGCTCACGACCGGGGTCGGGACATTGGTCAAGCGCGCCTCCCAAGCCGGGATGATTCTCTTTGATCAACTCCATTGGGGATTGGTGATCCTGGCGGCATGGGGGATTGTCTGCTGGTGGCGGCGTTCCCGGTCATGGACACTGCTGGCACTCGGGGTATTCGCCGGCAATCTCGTCGTCACGGCCCTCTTGGTCAATGATCCGAGTGACACGAACGCCGACGTTCACGGTTACCTGCTCCCCGCGCTTTCGTGCGTGGCATTCTTCGCCGTCGGTGGACTCATCGGTCTCGCCGGCGCCCTGACGGGGCTGCGGCATCGCATCCCGACTCCATCGCTCCGGCGCATTCTGACTGTCTCAATCGTCGGCACCATTGGCCTTCTGGCCATTGCCCCCCTGGTGATTAATGCCCCGTACTGCAATCTCGTGTCGCATCGGCTCGCCTACGATTTCGGCACCGAAGCAACCGCCGATCTGCGCCCCGGGGCGGTCGTGTTCGTAGCAGCGACCGATCTCGACTTCGTTTTGCGGGGACTGCAATACTGCGACGGCTGGCGGCAGGACCTGCGCATTCTGAACCGGGATCTGCTCCCGGCGGCATGGTACCGACAGTGGGTCTTCGACAGTTACCCGGAGTTGGCGGATTTCCCGATTCCGCATGATTCGGTCCGTTTGAACCTCGGGCTGTGGGCGGCCAACCTGGCCCGCGCCGGCTTTCCGGTCTATTGGGAATTCACCGAGACAAGCATGGAAGTGCTGCCGAATCTGACCCCGGCCGGGCACCTGTTTGCCCTGTCTCCTGAACCTGTCCCCTATCTGGAGCCGCGCCAGATTCGGGCGCAGGAAGAATTCGAGCGGCAATCGCGATTCTATGGTTCACCGCGGCGGATCCTCTACGACTACGACGCGCAGCGGGTCTATGTCGCCACGCTCTACCGTGCCGGCATGTACTACGAGACGCGAGGGCTCTATGACCGCGCGCGTGAGTTGTTCCAGCGCGCCTTGTCGGTCTTCCGCGGCGATTCGCAGGCGCGCAAGCGCGCCGCCGGTCGGGCCTTGGGGATGGCAGATTCCCTGACGATTCCACTGTCGGCGACGCCGCGCCTTGACTCAACCGCTTCGCCGCAATAAACTGAGTCGCCGGGAACCGATCCGTGTATCACGGTTGGCAATGAACGGTGAGACGATCATGAACACGCAGCTTCGGGCGACGCTAACGGCCATGCTCTTGGCCACCGCGCCACTCGGGGCCGCGGTGGCCGCGACGCCGGCGGCGACACCCACTGTCACGCGGATCACGCTGCAATCCGAACGGGTCGATTCGCTGCACTGGGAAGTGCTTGTCTCGTTGGACAACACCCAGCATCTGGCGGCCATGACTCTCCCGTTCCGCTGGGGCCGCAACTCACCGTTCGGGATCGATTCCGCCAACTACTACGGGTTGCGGACCGAGTACTTCGCGCTGAAGACGTTCTATCCCGACTCGGCGGAGCGGAATATCCTGATCGGGCTGATCTCCGACCTCGGAAGCGGCCTACCGCCGTTGGAGCCCGGTAGCGGTCCGATTGCCCGGCTGTTCTTCACGTCACGCACGCCGACCTCGCGCCCGCTCGTCCTGGACACGACCTTCATCGCCCCGCACAACACGCTCCAGGTGGTCACGCCCGATGTGCGCGCCATCACGCCGCAATTCGATCCCGGGAGACGCGACAGTAGCAGACCGTCCCCCCGGTAATTGTCGACCCCGGTTGACAGAATGTCGCAGTGAATCAAATCGGCGCTTGTCAAAGGGCGCAATTGTCTTATTTTGTTTGGCGGCCGCATGTTCCGCGCCTGGGAATGCGGCGGTCCCGCCTGCGGATGTACACCAAGATGTCCTGCTTACACCTTGGTCCCGGCACCGTGGCACTGGCAGTGAAGTGACGATACACCTTAAGAGAAGTTGCTTGAAGGAGGAGTGATGCGCCGTCGGGAGTTCATCCGGGGTCTTGGCATGGTTGTTTTGGTGCTGTCCGTTCTGTTGACGGTCAATCGCGCATGGAGCTTGACTGCGGCCGATGAGGCCTTTCTGAACAAGAAGATCGTTGCCCGTTGGGTGATCACCGGCAAAGGTCAGATCGCCGAGGCCTACCGCCGCAACATCGACATCCTGGAAGACCATCCCAATGCCGCCAACGGCTTCTTCCGCATCCTGGTCACGCCCGAGCAGTTGGCCGAGCTGGAGGGCGCCGGATACAAGATCGAGGTCGAGGTGGCGGATTGGTACCAGACCTACGCGGCCAAGACGGCGGTGACGATGGGCGGATTCCGCACGCTGGCGGAGGGGATCGCGGTGATGGACTCCATTCACCGACTCGATTCGGTCCTCCATTATCCCGCGATGATCACAACGGCCAAGTTCTCGATTGGCTTCTCGTACGAGGGTCGGCAAACGTGGGCGATGAAGGTCTCGGACAATCCCCATGTCGACGAGGCCGAGCCGGAGCTCCTCTTCACCGGGATGCACCACGCCCGCGAGCCGATCGGGATGGAGGTCTGCCTGGAGACAATGCGCCGCTTTGTCCTCGGGTACGGCACCGATACCCTGCGAACACGTCTGGCCAACGAGCGCGAGATCTACTTCGTTCCCTGCATGAATCCGGACGGGTATGAGTACAACCGCATTATTGCCCCGGGCGGCGGCGGCATGTGGCGGAAGAACCGCAACCTGGAATACGGAGGCAGCGGCGGTGTCGATCTGAACCGCAACTACGGCTACATGTGGGGGCTGGACAACGACGGTTCCTCGCCCAATCCGAGCAGCGAGACGTACCGCGGCCCCTCCGCCTTTTCCGAATATGAGACTCAGAACATCGCCTCGCTGGTCAACAGCCGCCAGTTCGTGATCGCCGTCAACTTCCATTCCTATTCGAATCTCTATCTGTGGCCCTGGGGCTACGCGTTGCAACACTACACGCCGGACCACGCGCTGTTTGCGGCCATCGGCGACTCGGTCGCGCGCTACAACGGCTACACACCGCAGATCAGTTCGCTGCTGTACATCGTCAACGGCGACTCCGACGACTGGATGTACAACGACACCAGTGGGCACGGCAAGATCCTCGCCTACACACCCGAGATCGGCTCGGGGGAGGATGGTTTCTGGCCCGATCCGTCGCGCATTCCCGTCCAGATCGAGGAACACATGACCTCGAATCTGGTTATCATCGACCTGGCGGCCAGCCCGGAGCGCATCTTCCCGCCGGCGGTGCCGTCGTGGATTGCACCCGGACTCGTGGGCGCGCCCGATTACACCTTGGTGTGGAAGGACCCGGGAGGGGCCAACCCGGCGGCCAGCTTCACCCTGAAGGAGGCATTCGGCACCCACCGCGTCACCGACGGCGCCGAGACCGAAGGAAACGACTGGCGTCTGACCGGGTTCTCGCGCTCGACAACATGGGCCTCATCCGGGTCATACAGCTACTGGGGCGGCACCGGCAGCAGCCGCAACTCGTACATGACCGGCAACGACTATCTTCATGTCATCAGCAACGACACGCTCCAGATGAAGCTGTGGTACGACATCGAACAGGATTTTGACTACGCCTACGTGGAGATCTCCACGGACCACGGTCAGACCTGGACACCGCTGCCGGGCAACGTGACAACGATGACCTACTACCCGCAACGGCAGCGCGGCAACGGCATCACCGGCAGTTCCGGTGGGTCCTTTGTACTCGCCAAGTTCCCGCTGACCACCTATGGCGGGCAGGATGTCCTGTTCCGGATTGCCTATGAGACCGACGACTACACGCTCGGCGACGGCATCTATGTCGATGAGTTCTATCCGCAAACGGACTACGACTCCCTGATCACGTTGTCGACCGCGACGCCGGAAACGACATTAGCGGTCACGGGCAAGACGCCGGGCGATTACTGGTATGCGCTGAGTGCCACCGACGTCGACGGCCAGACGATGGCGGCGCCGCTCCACCAGGTCGTCGTGAGCTACGTCACCTGCGACTGCCCATGCCACGGTGACCCGATGTGTGACGGGATACCGACGCTGCAGGACGTCGTGCTGACCGTGAACGTCGCTTTTCGCGGCGAAAGCGCCGTCGTCGATCCCGATTGCCCGCGGGAGCAGACAGACGTGAGCTGCGACGGAGTGACGACAATCGCGGACGTCGTGAAGGTGGTCAACGTGGCTTTCCGCGGCAGCGCGGCGGCGACAGAGTTCTGCGACCCCTGCGCACCCTGACCCGACGCAGGCCCCGGCCAAAGAAAGACGCACGAAACGCGCCTCAGGGCGCGTTTCGTTTGCGTACTATTGGCCGGGGGGGTGACGGCCCGGCATGGCCAGGTCATGCCAATGACCAGCTAACAGAGTGAAACGGAAGGTCATTATACATGAAACAGCAGGTTCCTCGCTTCGCTCGGAACGACAGTCTCCCTTCAGAAATCCCACACACCCTGTCACCCCGAGCGGAGCGAGGGGTCTGCTTTTTTCCGGCAAACCCTCAACTTCTGGGAAGGTCCGAGGACTTCTCGCCGTATGAACCGACGGAAAAGTCCCTCACCCGCTGGGACCTCCGGTCCAAGCGATCTCTCCCCTTCGACTTCGCTCAGGGCAAGCCGGAGGGAGAGGTTATCATCCCCCGCTCCCTTTCAGGAAGAGTGTGAGGATGTTGTCATTCTCAAGCCGTCTTGTTGAACGATCGAGGTGCAAAACGAATAGCGTTGGAAGGCACGTCAGTTCAGGCGTGATCTCGCTCGCGGCAGTTGCCGTCGTCACAGTGATGCATGCGCCCGCAGTTGGTCGCACGTTCACGCGGCTGGCAGGACCTGATCGGGCGATCTACGATTCCCTGTCCCGCCCGCACGCCGATCCGGCCGCGTTCTTCACGGTCGTGCCCGGTGTCGAATGGGAGACCGTGCTCGGCACCTACCGGTTTGAGTCCGGCACGCTGTCGTTTTTCACGCCGGTCGGCGGCCGTCCCAGCGGCTGCCTGTTCCGAGGCGTGGGGACGCTTCAGATCTCACCGCCCTCAGCGATGGAGCGCGATCAACTCGAACGCTATACCGGCGATTCGATCCTCACGATGTCCGTTACCGAAGTATACTTCCGGTTCTTCGATCGTGCCGTGGCCGCCGGCCTGTACCGCTGCTGCGGTGCTCCCGGCCGGGGCAAAGCTCCGCGCGACGCGGATCTTCGATCCTTCGACCACGATGCCAGGGACGACCTGGCCATCGATCTGGCGACGCGGGGATGGCAGTCGCGTCGCGACGGCGATTGGTCGACGTCGTTCCTGTATGCGGCGCCCAAGGCGCCGAACCAGCGCCGCCTGCACTTCATCTGGGACGAGGCCGCCGATGAGAGCATCAGACTCTGGCGCCGACCGCCGGGCGCGACGCCGCGCGGGTCCGCCGATCTGGTGTGCTCCTACGATCGCGCGCGCGATGCCGGCGAGACGCCCTTTCGCGTGGCCACCCTCCATGGCGGTTTCGTCGCCACACATTGTCGCGCGGAGGTCACGATTTCCCGTCCCGCTGCCGTCACCGTGGATGCGAGTCTCACTCTGTCGCTGCGGCATCCCGATGTCGCCACGCTCGGGCTGGCCATGGCCCCTGATCTGATCATCGACAGCGTCTGGGTGAACGGGTCGCCGGCCCCGTTCATCTATGACGATGCCGGCGCCTGGATCATCGTCGGCGTCCCCGCCGGTCAGCGCTTGCAGGACTCAGCCGTGGCGCGGTTCACGTATCGGAGCACGGGGCTTTTGCGCAGGTTGCCGTGGAGCGACGACTTCTACATCCGGCATACGACGCGCTGGCTGCCGTCCGGTTTGTGGTCCCACCCGGCCATGCATGATGTGACCTTTCGAGTTCCCCGGGGCTTCGATCTGGTGTCCGTCGGCGCCCTGGTGAGCGACAGCCTGGCCGGCGACTGGCACGTGACGCGCTGGCGCACCTATGAGCCGGTCAGCTTCATCTCCTTCAACTATGGCAGCTTCGAGCGCCGGACCGTTCAGGTCGACTCCGGGATCCGTCTCGACATCTACCGCAGCCGCAACCATCGTCGGGGGCTGTTCAACAGCGACATGAGCCAACGCGTTGCCGATGAGATCGTCGGCGCCGTGACGCTGTTTTCGCAACTCTTCGGACGCTACCCGTGGGACCACCTGGCGGCCACGGAGATTCCGGGCGGGCACGGCCAGGGATTCCCGCAGCTCCTGCATCTGGCCTGGTACTCCTTCGAAACCAGCCGCAAAGGGATCACCGACGCCTTCATCGCCCATGAAGTCGCCCACCAGTGGTTCGGACACCTCGTCGGCTGGCAGACCTATCATGATCAATGGCTCTCCGAGGGATTCGCCGAGTACGCCTCCGCCATGTTCGTGCAGGCCCGCCATCCGGGAGGAAAGGAATTCTCCACCATGTTGTCCCGGTGGCGTCAGCGGGTCCTGCAAACCGGGGGACATCGAGATTGGCACGCCGGTCCGCAAGTGGCCCCGATCTGGCTGGGATACCGCTGCGCATCAGAATCCTCCCCGGCGTCGTACAGCCATCTCGTGTATGCCAAGGGCGCTTATGTGCTGCACATGCTGCGGGCGATGCTCCACGACGAACGCACCGGGTCTGATGAACGCTTCATCGACATGATGCATGACTATGTGCGAACGATGTCGCATGCGAATGCCGCCACGGCCGACTTCCAGCGGGTCGTGGAAGCCCACGTCGGTCAGCCGATGCAGTGGTTCTTTGACCAGTGGGTGTACGGGGTGCAGATCCCCCGATTCGAGTACCGGTGGGACCGCGAACGGCTGCCGGACGGGCGCTACATTGTTCGGGGGCGCATCGACAAGTTCGACTGCGATTCGTCGTTTCGCTGCATCATGCCGATCACCTTCGTCACCGACTCCGGGCGGGTCACCATCCGTCAGGAGATTTCCCGGTCGACGACGATCTTCACTTCACCTCCCTTGCATCACAATGCCAAGGAGGTCCTGTTCAACGATGGACAGGCCATCCTCTGCCGCGAAAAGCTGATGGCCGGACCCTGAGGGTGGTCCAGCCCGGCACTCTGGCGGAACGGTCGGGACGATGGGCGCCACCAACCTCGAATCTTGAGTATCGCAGTTCACTATCCAACAGGTTGCTGAAAAACACAGAAAACGTGGACCGGTCCCATCATTGTCATCCTGCTGTTTTGCCCCATGAAACCAACCGCAGACTCTCGCCCGCCTTTGGCGGGCAAGCCCCGCCCAAGAGCGGCGGGGCTCAGAATGACATGGATGGTCCTTCTTCAGCATCCTGCTAATGAACCGCGCGGGGAACCAACGACGCCCCGGCGGCGTATAGCGAGGTGTGAGCGGGTGGCCCGGACTGGTGCCCCCGCGCGACCGGCCGGGAGATCGGTTCAATGACCACAGACCGGGCCCCGGTCATGCTGACGACGCCATTCAATTTGCTATTGACATCCGATCCGGCGCACCCGTAATAGCGCCCATGCGTGGAAACAGGTCCACTATGTCCCCAACACCCAACCAAGGACGTGTGATGTCACCAAGAGCAAGGAGAACCGCCGCCGCACGCCCGTCGCCGGTCCGGCGCGCACCAAGGCGCGTCGTCCGGCGCGGTCGCGGCACCCCGGGACCGAAGCAGCCCTTTTCCCTCATCCTCAATCCTGAGGAACTGAACATCCTGCGCAAGATGGCCCGCCGGGAGAACACCTCCGTGGCCAGCGTGATCCGGCACGCCCTGCACACCGTGATCTTTCGCAGCCACCCCGACCTCGCCAAGCACGCCATCGAGAAGGAAGTCGAGTCATTCCTGGACACAGTCGGAGCGCGTTTGCCGAAAGGACTGGCCAAAGGCGTCAAACGCTCCCGCCTGAGAAACCAGCTCGTGACCGGTCTGTTGGGCAAGGGCCGCTGACCGAGACATTCAAGGGTCCGGGCTTGAGCCGACGGGTGGACGTTTCCCCCGTCGGCTCCTCGTTTGTGCCGGGCTGCACCGTCTTCGGATCACCACAAGGCATGAAGCATCGCGCAAGATTTGACAAGTTCCGGAAAAAGACCTTGAACCATCCCGGCCACGGCATTTACTGGCATTCGAGTGCGCCCGCTGTCGGCATCGCCGCGGATGGTGCGTACAAGGCACGTGCCAAATGTACGAGCGCCGGTCGGTCTCGCCGCTGGTGCGTGCGTGAAGCCGTACCGGCTTGTGGATCTCGCCGGCCCCACATTGGCAACGGCAACCGGGAGCCGGGAGATTTGTGCCCCCTCCTCCGGCGTGGCCGCCGGGTCGCCGGAAACGTAGCCGCGTGGAGTATCGCGTATGTGGAAGACGTCGATCGGACTGAAACTAATCGTGGCGGTCACGGGTGTGCTGTTGTACCTGTTCGTGATCGGCCACATGATCGGTAATCTGCAAGTCTATCTCGGCCCCAATGCGCTCAACACCTACGCGGAGAAACTACGCGCCCTCCCGCCGCTGCTCTGGACGGTGCGGATTGGGTTGCTCGTCATCGCCGTCGTCCACATCACCCTGACGATCACGCTGGCCTTTCAGAATCGTGCCGCCCGCCCCATCCGTTATGTGCGCAAGGAGGCCGTGGAGGCCTCTGTGTCATCGCGCACGATGGTGTACAGCGGATTGGCGCTCCTCGGCTTTGTCGTGTATCACCTCTTGCACCTCACTTGGAAGCTGACCAATCCCCAGTACGCGTCCCTCCGCGACGCGCACGACCGGCCGGATGTCTATGCGATGGTCGTGCTGGGATTCCAGAATCCGGTCGCCTCGGTGATCTACATCGCGGCCATGATCGTGCTCGGCTTCCACTTCACCCATGCCTTTTCCAGCTTCTTCCAGACCGTCGGCTGGAGCACACCGCGCACGCGTCCGACCCTGGAGCGGGTCGCGCTGATCCTGGCGGCCATCATCGTTGTGGGGAACATCTCGATCCCCCTGTCCATCCTGCTCGGGGTGGTCCATCTGCCGACCGGAGGGATGTAGACCATGGAACTCGCAAGCCAGGTACCGTCCGGACCGCTGACCCAGAAATGGGACAAGCACATCGCCGAGCTCAAGTTGGTGAACCCGGCCAACAAACGGAAATTTCGCATCATCGTCGTGGGGTCGGGGTTGGCGGGCGCATCGGCCGCCGCCTCGTTGGCGGAACTCGGGTACAACGTCGACTGCCTTTGCTATCAAGATAGCCCGCGTCGGGCGCATTCGATCGCCGCCCAAGGCGGGATCAACGCCGCCAAGAACTACCAGAACGACGGCGACAGCGTCTTTCGCCTGTTTATGGACACGCTCAAGGGCGGCGACTTCCGCGCGCGCGAGGCGAATGTCTACCGTCTCGCCCAGGTCAGCAACAATATCATCGATCAGTGCGTGGCGCAGGGCGTGCCCTTTGCGCGCGAATATGGCGGCCAACTGGCCAACCGCTCCTTCGGCGGCGCGTTGGTGTCGCGCACGTTCTATGCGCGCGGACAGACCGGGCAGCAACTGCTGCTCGGCGCCTACTCGTCGCTGTCGCGGCAGATCGCTCTCGGCAAGGTGCGCATGTTCACGCGCACCGAGATGCTGGACCTGGTGCTGGTCGATGGCGTCGCGCGCGGCATCGTGACCCGCAATCTGGTCACCGGCGAGATCGTCTCCTTCGCGGGCGATGCCGTCGTGCTGGCCACCGGCGGATACGGCAACCTCTACTTCCTCTCGACCATGGCCGCCGGAGCGAATGTCAGCGCCGTCTACCGGGCGTACAAGCGCGGCGCCCTCTTCGCCAATCCCTGCTTCGTGCAGATTCACCCGACCTGCATCCCCGTCTCCGGCGAGCACCAATCCAAGTTGACCTTGATGTCGGAGTCGTTGCGCAACGACGGGCGCATCTGGGTCCCCAAGAAGGCCGGTGACAAGCGCGCGTCCGCCCAAATCCCCGAGGATGAGCGCGATTACTACCTCGAACGCAAGTACCCCACGTACGGGAATCTCGCCCCGCGCGACATCTCCTCGCGTGCCGCCAAGGAGGTCTGCGATGAGGGGCGCGGCGTCGGCGAGTTTGGGCGCGGCGTCTACCTCGACTTTGCCGAGTCCATCGGCCGTCTCGGTGCCGCCACGATCGCCGAGCGGTACGGCAATCTCTTTGAAATGTACGAAAAGATCACCGGCGAGGACCCCTACAAGGTGCCCATGCGCATCTATCCGGCGGTGCATTACACGATGGGCGGCCTTTGGGTCGACTACAACCTGATGAGCAACATCCCCGGGTTGCACGTGATCGGTGAGGCCAACTTCTCCGACCATGGCGCCAACCGTCTCGGCGCCAGTGCCCTCATGCAAGGACTGGCCGACGGCTACTTCATCATTCCCTACACGATCGGCCACTACCTTGCCGGCGCCAAGCCCGCCAAGGTCACGACCGACCGGCCGGAGTTCAAGGCGGCCGAAGCGGAGGTGAGAGAGCGCTTGAAACGTCTGCTCTCTCTCCGGGGCAAACGAACGGTCACGTCGTTCCATCGCGAACTCGGTCACATCATGTGGGAGTACTGCGGGATGGGGCGCAACGACGCCGGTCTGAAGCAGGCGCTGGAGAAGATACCCCCACTGCGAGAGGAGTTCTGGAGGAACGCCATCGTCCCCGGCGTCAATGAGGATCTCAACACGGCGTTGGAGAAAGCCGGGCGCGTCGCCGATTATCTCGAATTCGCCGAGCTTCTCTGCCATGACGCGTTGACGCGCACCGAGTCGTGCGGCTCGCATTTCCGTGAGGAAAGCCAGACGCCCGAGGGCGAGGCGCAACGTGATGATGAGCACTTCAGCCACGTGAGCCGCTGGGAGTTTACCGGCGTAGGCCAAAGGCCCAATCTGCATCCGGAACCGTTGGTCTTCGAGACGGTCCAGCCGGCCGTGAGGAGCTACAAGTAATGAACCTGACACTCCGTGTGTGGCGGCAAAAAAGCCCCCGCGAGGCGGGGCGGTTGGTCACCTATCAGGCGCGGGACATCATCCCCGACATGTCGTTTCTGGAGATGCTCGACGTCGTCAACGAGGGTCTAATCCTCAAGGGCGAAGATCCGATCGCCTTCGATCACGATTGCCGCGAGGGGATCTGCGGCATGTGTTCGCTGGTGATCAATGGTGTGCCGCATGGCCATCAGAGCGGCACGACGGTCTGCCAGTTGCACATGCGCCACTTCCACGACGGGCAGACGATCACGATCGAGCCCTGGCGTGCCCGGCCGTTTCCGGTGTTGAAGGACCTGATCATCGACCGCAGTGCCTTCGATCGCATCATCCAGGCGGGCGGGTTCACCTCGGTCAATGCCGGCGGCGCGCCGGATGCCAATGCGATCCCGATCCCCAAAGAAGAGGCGGAGCTGGCGATGGATGCCGCCGCCTGCATCGGTTGCGGCGCCTGTGTCGCCGCCTGCAAGAACGCTTCGGCGATGCTCTTTGTCGGCGCCAAGGTCTCGCAGTTCCTGCACCTGCCGCAGGGGCATCCGGAACGGGAGGCGCGTGTCCGCAACATGGTCGCCGCGATGGACCGCGAGGGATTCGGCAACTGTACCAATACCTACGAGTGCGAGGCGGTCTGTCCGAAGAATATCAGCGTCCGCGTCATCGCCGAGTTGAATCGCGAATTGCGCCGGGCCGCATTCCGCCCGCCGCCGGCCAAGCGCGCGGTCGGCGCGGGATGAGAAGCGTTCCCACGACTCCAAGCTGCAGCCACTTAATCGAATAGCGCCCCTCCAATCCAGCAGTAGCCGAGGTTTTTGCTTTACACGGGCGGCAGCTATCACTTGATTGACCGCCGATGACCGGTGTCGAGTCACCCTTTTCTCCGGGCAAGCCTGTGGCCTCGGACCTTTTCGTCGGTCGCGAGGTGGAGATCGCCGAGATTGGCCGGTTTTTGCGCCAGTCTGCGCAGGGCCGCAATGAGAACGTGTTCATCGGTGGGGAACGGGGGTTCGGGAAATCTTCGCTCGCTCTCTTGTGCACCGGATATGCACAGAATGAACTTGGGTTCTCCGCTGCCTACTGCCAGTTGACGGCGGCATCGTCCGCCGACGAGGCATGCACGCTCATTGCCCAGAAGCTCCTGGCGCAGATGCCGAAGTCCCTGGCAGAGCGTGCAAGAGGCGTCTTCGAAAGATACATAGAATCGGTTTCGCTGGGTCTCCCGGGCACGGGTGTGCAGGTTAGGTTTCGTGCGGACGCAACTCTGCGCAACGATCTGAAACTCTCGTTCCCGGAATTGATTCGCGAGTCCTACGCGAGACTACAACCCGAGGTTCGAGGTCTAATGGTCGTGCTCGACGACCTCAATGGTGTTGCTCGTGACTTTGGATTCGCCAACTTTCTAAAAGGTTGGGTGGATGGCATGGTCACCAGCGGCCTCCCCGCCATGCCCCTGATGATCGTCCTGGTCGGAACACAGGAGAAGATGCAGGAATTGTCCACCAATCAGCCATCGGTCGGTCGTATCTTCCGGCCGATCATCTTGGGGCGTGTCGCCGATTCTGTCGTTGACTCGTTTTTCGAGCGCGCCTTCGCATCGGTCAACGTGACCGTGACTCCGGAGGCATCCGCTGTATTGCGCTATTTCTCCGGAGGTGTCCCCTCTGTAATGCATGAGATTGGCGACGCAACCTTCTGGATCAATCGCGACACGGTGGTCGACGAAGACGACGCTTTCGCCGGGGTCTGGAAGGCCGCTGAGGTGGTCGGTCTGAAGTATGTCGAGCCGCAGGTGGTCAAGCGAATCCGTAGCAAGTCCTATCGCGAGATCATTCGGAAGATCGCGGAATTCCCAGGAGGACCTTTCCGGCGGCAGAACCTCCTCAGAGCCGCGTCTGATGAAGACAGGACGCGGGTGGACAACCTGTTGCGCAAGTTGGAAGAGCTTGGTGTCATCAGGAAAACCGACAAGTCCGGCGAGTACGAGTTCATCCATACTCTGCACAAGTTATACTTCCGACTTCTCTCGGGACATTACCCCAGTCCCAAGACTCGGCATTAGACCCCGCACCCTATGCGTTTTCGGACATTGGCTTGGGCAGATGGCGCCCTGCACCTCCTCGACCAGCGGCGGCTGCCGGGGCGCGTTGACACGGTCGTCTGCCGCACAGCGGAGGATGTTGCCGGGGCGATCCGCAATCTGACCGTGCGCGGCGCACCGGCCATCGGTGTCGCCGCCGCCTATGGAATGGTCCTCGCCACGGACCGTGACTCCGCCGCACGACTGTTGACATCAGCGCGTCCGACCGCAGTGAACCTCGGCTGGGCGGTTGCGCGCATGAGGTCTGTCGTGGAACAAAACTGCGGCGCGAATCCGACGCGATTGCGTGAGGTTCTGGAAACGGAAGCAATCGCCATCCACGAGGAAGACATCGCGATGTGCAAACGCATCGGCGAGAACGGCGCCACGCTGTTGGCCGATGGCATGACCGTCTTGACACACTGCAACGCCGGGGCGTTGGCGACAACGGGCATCGGGACCGCGCTCGGCGTGATCTACACGGCGCGCGATCAGGGGAAGCGGCTGCGGGTCTATGCCGATGAGACGCGTCCGATTCTGCAAGGGGCGCGTCTGACAATGTGGGAGTTGATGCAAGAGGGGATCGACGCGACGTTGATCACCGACAACACCGCCGCGTCGCTCTTTTCCGCTTCACGGATCGATGCGGTTATCGTCGGCGCCGACCGCATCGCGCGCAATGGCGATGTCGCCAACAAGATCGGCACATACAACGTTGCGGTGCTGGCGGCGCATCATGGCGTCCCCTTCCATGTTGCCGCGCCGCGCACGACCTTTGACGACGACATCGCCACGGGGCGCGACATTCCAATCGAAGAACGCTCCGCCGATGAGGTCACCGACATCGGCGACACACGTATCGCACCCCCAGGTGCCAAGGTCTTCTCCCCCGCCTTCGATGTCACGCCGAATGCGCTGATCACGGCGATCATCTCCGACACGGGGATTCACCCCGGCGGACGGACAAGGAGAATGTGATGTAGGGTGGGTGCTTTGTACCCACCGCAGGGGTCTCGGGACACGGTGGGTGCGGAGCACCCACCCTACGATTTGCCATCGATGTTACCTTGTAGGGGCGACCCGTTGGGTCGCCCACCCCCTGCGAGGGCAAGAGGGCGAGGCAGTGCCTCGCCCCTACAAACGGGTCGATTTGAGATCAACCCCTACAGCATTTCTCATCGACGACGGAGATAGTCGATCCCAGCGATGAGATACAGCGCCACCGTGGGCCAGACAATGACATGAGCTATGGCCGACGTATCGAAGGCATAGAGCAACAGCAGAACTCCCCACAGAAAGGCGGCGTAGCGGCCGAGATTTGCCGAGATCGGCATGACTCCTGTGCGGCGATAGCGCACCCACCCGCCGACGACCAGAACCAAGTCGCGGCCGGTTCCCAGAAGAAACGCGGCGAGTGGGAAACCACGATGCATCACACAGAACAAACCGATCACCAATCCCGCGAGTTTGTCGCCGACCGGATCGATCACCTTCCCCCAGAGCGACACCTGCCCCCATCGGCGCGCCAGATAGCCATCGAGAACATCGGAGAGAATACCGTAGGCGATGAGCGCCGCGCCCCACCAGCGTCGTGATGGGTCGGGGGAGTCCATGACCCACCACCACACCGGCAGCAGGATCACCCGGGACAGTGAGAGCAGATTGGGGACGGTCCAAAGTGACGTGGTGCCGGCCGAAGACATGCCGGAATATCCCGGTGACCGCTGGCCGCGTCAAGAAGACAGCCGCGTTGTGTCATCGCTCATCGAATAAGAACCGCACGGTGTCGCCCGCACCGATCCGATGTTTGTCCGCCGACTCCGGGATCATGGCACCGTTGACGCTGTATAGCCAGAAACCACCGTCGCCGTTGCGACGGTACCCGATCTGGTCAACCAAGACACCGAATGGGTATGTCTTGGTGCGCACAATCGTGCTGTCGGAGCGGGCCATCTGCATCAGGAGATCGAGAACCGCGATGGAATCGCGGCCGGGACAGGCGAACGTATCGGCTGAGTCCGGGCTGTAGGCGATGATCAATGCCCGAGAATCCTGCGCGCCATGCCCTGGACGCGGTCGGCTGCCATTCTGACCGCACCCGGCCGACAGGAGCACCGCGCCCACGGCGACCCAACACACCAGTGCCCGACGCTGATGAAAGTTGCCCAACGTCATCAGTCACACCCCCAATAGAGACCGGAGCCGCCGCGGAAGACGACATTGATCAACAGCACGACATCCTGTATCGAGTACTGGCAGTCGGCATTGACATCCGCGGCGCCCAATCGCTGCGGAAATGAGCTGCTGCGGAAGACAAAGTCGATCAGGCCGACGACGTCTTGCACAGACAGCACGCCATCCTCATTGAAATCCCCGGGCAGGCGGTTGGTGACATAGGCGGCATGAACAGGGCCGTCGCCGACCTGCCAGCGACGCGCGATGCCGCCATGCAGATCGTGCTCCACCAGTGAGTCGCCGGAGAAACAGATGGCATGCACTCCCCCTTCCAGGCGCGGCAAGACTGTCATGGCACCGCGCGCCGTGTGCCACGGATTGGCGGAGCCATTCAACAGTAGGTGTGAGATGGCCTGATAGCGATACACTTCGCCGGAATCGACCCAGCCACCGGCGGCGACATAGGCAATGGCGTCGGAGCCAATCGCCAGATCGCCCGGCGATCCCCCCAGCAGGAGTGAATCGACGACCGACATTGATGCCGGGTCGAGGAAGTACACGATGCCGAAACGGTCGAAGTAGTTCCCCGTGCACAAGACATGGATCGTACCATCGGGCGACGCCGCCAGCGCCTGGGGATTGGTCCCGACCGGAATCGTCGCCATGGTTGCACCATCGGCGATGTTCAGCACCGACACGGTCCCGGGATCATACAGATACGTGCCGAAATCGAACCCCGTGTTGGCCACCCAGAGCTGTGGCCCGACGGCCAACAGCCCCTGCGGGCTCTTGCCGACGTCGCGACGGCGGAGAATCTGCCCCGTGCTTTGGTTGACGAAGGCGATCTTATCGGCGATCAACAGCGAGACGGCGCACAGTGTGTCATCGACATAGGCGACATCCCAGGGATTCTCGCCGTCGATGAAGTTTACGTCGCGCAGCGTGGCGAGCGTCTCTGGATCGATGACCCACAGATCATCGGAGGTCGAATTCACCAGCAGGAGCCGGCCGCCGCCATAACGGATACGGTTGGGTGCCAATCCGAGCGGCTTCACATCGTTGACGACGGTCCCGGCGGCACGGTCGACCAGAGTCAGTGTTTCCGCCAGACCGTTGATCACGATGAGCCGGTCGGTGTCGACGACTGCGGCAGCGGCTGCGCCCACGGGAATCACCATCGCCAGCAGCAGAATGGACGTTGCGTGGCATACGAGTTGGAACCGAGTCATCTGCATCCCCTTCCCCTTCCTATCACACATTCGTTCCGGGAGGGCGATCCGCCGCGGCGGACCGCCGAGCCGTCTTTTCATGCGAAGTGACTCGGCTCCGCAGGAGCGTCGCCCTCCCGATCCTTGTTTAGTTGTTGCGTCATAGGCCGACTGTGATCGCTCCCGACAGCGCCCGTCCCGGCGAGGGATAGCGTTCGATCAGTTCGATATGCTCGTTGGTCAGGTTCTCGCCGCTGAGCGAGACTGTCAACCGCGGCGCCCGGCGACGGCAGACGACGGTCACGGACGCATCGAATGCACGGTAGGGTGCGATCGTCTTCGTGTTGGCGCGTCGTGTGTAGCGCAGCGACACCCACCGCCCGAGCACGGTGGCGCCGAATCGTCGCCATTCCCCGGAGAGGCGAAACTGATGTATGTGTCGCGGCGTGAACACCAGCGTGCGCCCGTCGGTGTTCGGTTCGCCGCTGGCGTCATTGGCGCCGGTGAACACGTGGGTATAGTCGAGCGTCAGAGAGACCAGGCGCTCGCAGGGCACAACCGCGATGTGATCCTCCCGGCCGACCACAGACGCCGCGCGCAGATTCCGGGGTGTGTAGCGCCCGGCGAAGTCGCGATCCCAGACGATGATGTCGGTCACGTCGCGTTCGAAGTACCGTGTCTCGGCCACGACGCGCCGCGGAAACCAGCCAACGGCGATGTCCCATTCCGAAGCGCGCTCGGGACGCAGGTCGGGGTTGCCGACGGCGTAGGCATCGGCCTTCCAGAACAACGACGTCAACTCGGGGCGGCGGAATGATCGTCCCCAACCACCGTGCCACACGATCGCGCCGGGGCCCGACCAAGACAGATCGGCGCGCGGCGAGAGGATGCTCTGCCCGCCGGTCTCGATGTCCCACGCCCAAGTGACACGAGCAGTCCCTGATCCTATAGGTAGACTTCCCGAGTGCGCCACCTGTCCCCGGACCGCATGCTCCATGCGCTGTCGGACTCCGAACGACTGCGCCGGACGCAGATGATCGATCCCTTCCAGACGCCGGCTGCGCATTTCCACCGTGAGCCCGCCGGACAGCGACCGGCCATGAAGGACGAGATCGGCCTTCCCGCCCCATGTTTCCTCGTTCGACTCGGCATCGGCCTTGTAGAGCTGCGGCGAACGATAGTGTTCGCGGCCGTTTTCGTACCAAATCGCGGCGGCCGCCTGCATTGCCTCCGGCATTTCCGCCTGCCAGCGCACCTGGCAACGAAACCGGTCATTGTCATTGGTGGCATCCGGCGTCCTCTGCTCCAGAGGACCGGGAACGCCGTTGGTCGACCGATAGACGAATGCCAGCGCCTCGATGTGGCGCGGCAGATTGTCGAAGCGCGTGAACACACGCAGGCCGTGACTGGCGACGCCGGTACGGATCGCGTTGGTGTCGCCGGAGGGATACGAGAAACGGGGGCCATGCCGGAACCCATCGAGGGTGAAGCGCGCCTCGCCGCCTCCCAAGAGCAACCGTTGGGACGTTCCGGCTTCGTAATGATCGAATGCACCACCAAAGGCATGCAGCTCGGTCGGAGGCGCCGCCGCAGGGTCATCTGTGGACGTGATCAGGTTGACGACACCGCCAACCGCCGCATTGCCCGCAATCGCCGACTGAGACCCGGGATGGACTTCAATGGCGCGGATCGCCGCAGGGGGGATCGCCGCCAGATCCACTGAGCCATCTCCCCCACCGGACAACGGCACACCATCCAACAGCACTGCCACTCGTTCGGCGGGCTCGCCTCCGACAGAGACACGAACCCCGCCGGGTGTCTCCGACGAACCATAGACACGAACCCCCGGTACGCGTGCCAGCGCCTGCTCAATCGTCTGAGATGGTGACTGTGGTGTCGATGACAATTCGATGCGCCGCACCGCGAAGCGATCGGGCGCCTGACCGGTCGCCTGCTGCCCCGGCAGCACCACCGGTGCGGGAATCAAACTGATGTGCAGCGTCTGCTCGAATCCTTCGCGTACTGCAACCGACGCCAGGTGCCGTGGCTGGAACCCGACGCGCGTGACCATGACCGACCACTCTCCCGGGGGGATGGAACGCATCGAGAAACGACCCCCGGCGTCGGTGATGCTCGCCCAGGCAGTGCCATCCACCGTCAGGACGGCACCTTCAAGCGGAGAACCGGAGGCACGATCGTAGACAGTGCCGCTGATGGCGCGTTCCGACTCGGCCCGTGCTGTCGCAGGGGCAGTAACGACGAAAGCGACGAACAGGAAGAACGCGCGACGACCGACCCTTCCCCCGATCCCGTCACTGAAAGGGAGGGCGAAGCTCCTGCTGAGCCGGGATTGTGGCGAGTGATCGGGGACGGCTCGGCGGTCCGCCGCGGCGGATCGCGCTCCCCAACGCGGCAGGTATTCGCAGACACTGGACATGGCCGGCTCTCCCTCGGAGCGGTGCTGAACCGATGTCTGCGGGGAAGGAACGGGACCGGACAAAGCAGATCGCCCGGCCACGCGGTGGTCGGGCGACAGTCAGGGACTCAGCCGCGATGCGACGTCCCGCCCCGATCCTTCCCGCGAAGGCATCGAAACTCTGGCCACGGACTCATTCGGCTTCAGCCGAATCGAGATCTGTGGCAGACGTCCGTGCCGGTCTTCTGACTTTGCGGCTTCGGGCCTCGGGTGACACCTTCCCGGGACTACCGTCCCAGTGGTTAGCCGCGACTTTCGCACGCGGCGTCACCGTCGTAGCCGCTTACAGCAGCGGGGCTGTGGCGGATTCTCACCGCCTTCCCGGTCGATCCGCAGATCACCGGACGCCGAATCACATATAGGGATGCCGCCTTGATCTGTCAAGTCCGATTGCATACGACCGTATCGCTCCGGGCGCCAAAGGTGCCGCGCCAGGAACGTTTTTCCGTTGCCGGATGCCGAGGCGGACGGTATTTTGCATGTTTCGAACTCTGGCGGAGAAACGTCAAAGCCCTATTCCATGCCCACGGCAGCTACAAAGAAGCGCGCGGCCAAGCCGACCAAGCCGGGTTTGGTGGTCTTCACCGACCTGGACGGCACGCTGTTGGATTTTCACACCTACTCGCATGCGGTCGCGACCGCCGCTTTGCGGGAACTCAAACGTCTGAATGTCCCTCTCGTCATCGTCTCATCGAAGACGCGGGCGGAGATTCTCCCCTTGCACAAGGCATTGAGTCTGGAGACACCGTTCATTGCGGAGAACGGCGCCGCCATCTTCTGGCCCAAGGCGGCGGCACCGATCAAGCCGAGAGGCGCCAGGGAGCGTGACGGGTTGTGGGTGCGTGAGTTCGGCGTACCGTATGCGTCCGTGCGCAAGCGGTTGATCGCCTACCGTGAGCAGAGTGGGGTGAAATGCGAGGGGTTCGGCGACTGGACTCCGGAGGTAATCGCCCAATACGCCGAGATACCGATCCACCTGGCGCCGCTGGCGAAGAAACGCGAGTACGAAGAGCCGTTCCTGTTCCGCCCGGCCCTGTCCGAGAGCACAACCCAGAATCATCTCAGAGAACTGGCCGCCGACGGGCTCACCGTGATCACCGGTGGCCGCTTCTACCACCTCACCGGCAAGACCGACAAGGGACATGCCGTCGCCGAGTTGATCCGCTGGTATGCGACCTCTCTGAAGATCAAGCCGCGTACACTGGCCTTCGGCGATTCCCCCAACGATTGGGCGATGATGGCGGCCTGCGACATCGGCATCGCCGTCAAACGCCCCGACGGCAAGTACCATCCCGGCCTGCGCGCCCACCGAGGGATCCGTCTCGCCGGCGCCCCCGGACCCGAGGGGTTCAACCGGATGGTGCTGCGCCTTCTGAAGCAGATGCTGTAGACAAGCTGGTGGGCGCAGCCCGGCCCTGCTCCGTAGGGTGGGCTCCGCCCACCATCATACCTACAGAAGACCGGTGCCCTGGCTTGTAACCTGCGGGTCGCACGCGCGTATTATTGAGAAACAGAACCACCCCTGCATCGGCGGGCTTACGAAGGAGGACACCCAATGCGCAGACTCGGAGTCCTGACAGCGCTTCTGCTCTTGAGTGCAGGTTCAATGTCACACGCCACCGGACCGACCGACGTCGAGGAGAAGCTCCGCACCTGGCAGAAGGGTGTGTGGCTGAATCCGGGCGGGACATACACAGTCTGGACCGACACGCATTACTTCGTCGTTCAGGGACAACGCGACGGCGACAGCGCCAATGTCTACTGCGGCGCCTCGCAGGTGGCATTCACCGACAAGGGCATCGCCCGCAAACAACTGGTCCGCGTTCGCAAGTCACCGAACCAAAGCTGGTACATCAGCACGACGCCGGAGGACTTCGACACGCTGGGGATGGAGCGACCCCTGGCATTCGATGAGTCGAAGTTCAAACCGGGGACATGCATCATCGAGAAGGGGATCATCTATGACGCGGTCGACGAAGTGACGCCGGATTACATCCTTTTGTCCACCTGCGGCGGCGACCGGATCAAGCTCTATCGCGAGGGGATCATGGAGTATCTGCCGTCCGGCGGCGGGGCCTTTCGCTCGATCAAGATTGAGAAGTGGTAATGGCTCAGGATGGCTCATCGCCCTTGGGGGAGCCGTCGATGTCGAGCATGCGTGTCCCGCCGGGATAGGGAACGGTCTTCACTTCGGTGATCCGCACCAGTCCCTGCGTGACGTCACGGATTCGTTCGGCGGCCTCATGGACCTTTCCCAGCTTGGCAACGACATCGGCCTCCAGTGGCGGGGCCTTGCGCAGCAGCAATTCGATATTCCCCAGAACGGCCATGAGCGGGTTGTTGATCTCGTGGTTGAGCGCCGTGCCGACCTCGCGCACGGTTTGTACCCGCGCCTGTTCCTCGCGGGCTGATCGATCCGCCGGCACCTCTCCCCATGTCGGGCCGGTCCGTCCGATCAAAACGATCATCGCGGCCAGACTGCCGACAAACTCTTCCTCGCGGGCGAGGTTGCGCTCGCCGCGCGCCAGGCCGGTGATGGCGCCGATCACGGCATCCCGCGAGCGCAGTGGGTATGAAAACAGACCGGCCGGACCATCGAGATCCAAGGTCATGAAGAGCGACTTGACACCCCAGTTGCTCCGCAACGGCGACAGCAGAGTCCGCTCCAGTTCCGCGACCCGCCGCCGCGCATCAGCGTCACCGGCGCCGGCTTCCGCCACATCGACCTGATCCGGCTTGGCAGCGAATATCCGCACCGCCCCCGCAAGCAGCCCCACCGCTTCGACTGCCTCGGCGACGGCCATTTCCAGCAACTGCCGCGGATCATCACCGCGTGCGGCGGCGACCGCCAGTCGCCCCAGCGCCTGAAACCGCTGCTCTGCCGTCTGCTTCTCCGGGTTCACGCCAAGGGCTCACGAATCTGATCACTGGGAGACCGCAACTTCCTCACCGGTCAACGAAGCGCAAACCCAATGCCGCCAAGCAGGTCTCCGGCCGGTCGCTGCTGGTGACCCAGTCCCTTTGACCGTGATTGAAGGCGTCAGATCGGGGCGCGATACACCAGCCATAACAGATTGTCCACCAAACAATTGTCGTCGCAAGTGGAAGTCCTGCATCAGGCGGTGTCGGGACGCCTCCGGCCACGGGCCAGACGAACCGCGTAGGTGTGAATCGATCTTCACATTTCGAGCAATGGCATAGGCACCGGGAGGCGTACCAAGATACCTTTCGGGAGTCAATCACATGTCCGCGCCTCTCCACCCAATGCTCGTACACTTCCCGATCGCACTGGTACTGCTCGTCGCCGCATTGGATGGGGGGCGTTGGTTCTTCGATCGTGACCGGCTGCTTGGTTGCGGATTTTGGGATGGGACGACACCGATCTTGATCGCGGCAATGGTGGCGGCGATGGCGGCCATTGCCAGTGGCCTGGCGGTCGAGAGCTCAGTACACGCCGCGCCGCGTGTCATGGAGTTGATCGAGGCTCACGAGTTGGCGGCATTTGGTACGGCCGGCCTGGTTTCCATTCTGGCGTTGTGGCGGATGGCTCTACGTGGTGGCTTCCCCCGAAAGGGACGTTGGGCCTATCTCGTGTTGATCACTGCGGCCGTACTCTGCGTCGCCTACGGTGCATACCTCGGCGGCGAAATGGCCTTTGCGAATCGCATGGGTGTGATGGATTCCGGTTCGCAATGACAGTTCGCTCCGTCAAGATAAAAGGAAGTGACCGTCCGCCCCTTGACAGCGGCAGCGATTGCAGCTTAAATGGCGGCTTCTCCGGGACCTCTCCGAGGCCCGGTGAGATTCATGATCGCAGAAACTGAAGGTCCCACCCGCCCCGACGTCCCTCGAGACGACAAGCCGGCCTGCGAATGCGGCGTGTTCGGCATCTACGGAACGCGCAATGCCGCCGAATTGACCTATTTCGGCCTGTACGCTTTGCAGCACCGCGGCCAGGAATCGGCGGGGATCGCGGTCTCCAACGGTGAGCGGATCGTCGCGCACAAGGGCATGGGAGAGATCGCCGAGGTCTTTCCCGATCGCGACGTGATGCAGACTCTGGCGGGACATGCCGCCATCGGCCACAATCGCTACTCCACCACCGGATCGTCCTCTCTGGGAAACGCGCAGCCGCTGTTGATGAAGTTTCGCTACCGCCAGATGGCGGCGGCGCACAACGGCAACATCACCAATGCCGGCGAGCTGAAGACCTACCTGGAACAGGGCGGGGCGATCTTCCAATCGTCGTCCGACTCGGAGCTGGTGCTTCATCTGTACGCTCGTTCCCGGAAGCGCGGCACCGCGGCCAAGCTCGCGGAGGCGCTCTCGCGCTTTGTCGGTGCCTATTGTTTTGTCATTCTCACCGAGGAAGAGCTGATCGCCGCCCGTGACCCTCTCGGATTCAGGCCCCTCTCCCTCGGTAAGTACAACGGCGCCTGGGTCGTGGCCTCGGAGACCTGCGCGTTCGACATCATCGGCGCCCGTTACGTGCGCGACATCGCTCCCGGCGAAGTGTTGGCGATCTCGCGTCACGGGCTGCGCTCGTCGTTTCTACCAAGGACCGACAAACGGGCCTTCTGCATCTTCGAGCACATCTATTTCGCCCGTCCCGACTCGATGATCTTCACGGAAAACGTCGACAAGGTGCGTCGCCGCCTCGGACGGCAACTGGCGCGCGAGCACCCCGCCGAGGCCGACATCGTGATCTCCGTCCCCGATTCCTCGAACACGGCGGCGCTCGGCTACGCCGAAGAGTCCGGACTGAAGCTGGAAGTGGGACTGATCCGGAACCACTACGTCGGGCGGACCTTCATCCTGCCGGACCAGAAACTGCGCGACCTCGACGTGAAGATCAAGTTCAACCCGGTCCGCGGCGTGCTGCGCGGCAAACGTGTCGTGATCGTCGACGATTCCATCGTGCGCGGCACCACCGCGCGCAAGTTGGTGCGCATGATCCGTGCCGCCGGGGCACGCGAAGTCCACTTTCGCATCGCCTCGCCGCCGATCATCTCCCCCTGCTTTTATGGCATCGACATGCCCACCAAGGGAGAGTTGATCGCATCGCAACGCTCGGTCGATGCCATCCGCCGACACCTGGGCGTCGACTCGCTCGGCTACCTGTCGCTGAAGGGCATGCTGTCGCTCTCGACCCACCCCGCCAACTCGTTCTGCACCGCCTGCTTCTCCGGTCGGTACCCCACCCGCATCAACCGCCGCTCGGGCAAACTGGCATTGGGCTGAGGTCAGTCGGGCAGGCACGCAGGCCTGCCCCAGCGAATCCGAGAACGCACATAGGGGCGGCCCTATGTGGCCGCCCGTCTTGACCAGCCCCGACGGGGGGAAAGACCGTAGCCCACGGCGTCAGCTGTGGGGAGCAATGGGGCAGGCACACAGGCCTACCCTTGCGCGACACCGTCTGGAATCAAGAATCGCAGGGGCGCGGTCGCCGCACCCTACACGAACCCCGCACGCGAATCAGAAAGAATCGGGGCGGGGAAACCCCGCCCCTTGAGAATCCGAGAACGCACGTAGGGGCGGCCCTACGTGGCCGCCCGTCTCGCCTAACGATACCTGTCCGACAACTCCTGCAGAGTCTGCTTGTTGTAGTAGGAGAACATGTGCCGGCGCCCCTCGAGGATGAGGTCGCGAATGGCACAGTCCCCCTTCTTCACGCAGGGCTGACCGTCATTGACGCACTTGACGGGGTCGGTGTCGCCCTGAATCGCCTGCAGGATTTCACCGATCGAGATGCGGCGCGGCAGCTTGTTCAGAGAGAACCCGCCGCGAACGCCGCGATGCGAGCGCAGAATCCCCGCCTTCGTCAGGTTCTGGAATATCTTGGCGAGGAACTTGTCGGGAACCTGCTGTGAGTCGGAGATCTCGGACAGCGAAATCACCGCCCCGCGTGGTTGCTTGGCCAGGTACACCGCCCCAAACAGTCCGTATTCTTCCGCCTTGGTGAATTGCATGGACCGCCCCTTTCACTGCCGGCTATGAAGTCTGTCTCATCCTTTCCGTCAACGCACACAACGCGCATCGGGAGACCGTGCGCGCGGGTTGCCGCTTGCACGAAAATGATACGGTTTTCACAAGCTGAGACAACAACAAAATGCTCCGCTTTTGTCATCATGTCCCGGCGACAGACCACCGACAAGGGATGAATTCGGCATCGGCTCTGGCTGGGACGGCTGATGAGGTCATTCCCCTGTTTGCTTGCCCGCGGCTCGGCCTGCGGGGGAGTTCAGAACCACTCAGGATGCCTATCGGCGGTCGCCGGTGCTTCGAGTGCAGCATGAGTCGACCGGTCGCTCTTATTGTTCGACAACACCTTAGGGCTACCCCCCACACGCTGAGTTGACCATCCGCATCTGTGGGATCACTCCCACACTGAGGTCTGGCGCGACCACAGGAACAACCGGCCAAAGTCCCACACCACCGCATGGGTCAGGGGCGTGCGATCGGTCTAAGGCACGGCCTGACAATGGAATATCGCCCTTCCGCGGCATCCGGCCGTCTTCGGCACCGATTTTACTCCCCCTTGATGCGCGAGACAGTGAGGACTCTATGCTGAAGACGAGGAATCGACCGAGAATCTATCGACGATTGCTGAGGTCAGGGGAATCGGGGATTACGCTGATCGAGGCGATGGCCGGCATGCTGATGTTGTCGATGGGGATTCTCACCCTTCTGCCCCTCGCCACGATCTCCATCCAAGCCAATGAACTGGCTCAGAATTCCGGAGACGCGACGATTGCCTTGCAGAACGAAATCGAGCACTTGCGGACGGACACGCTGATCACACCCGGCTCCCGTTATGACGAGGAAACGGGAATGTACACCCAGTGGTGGGTTGAGACCGATCCGAACGGGCTACAGCGCGTCTACGTTGAAGTGACTTGGAACAGCGAAACGGGCGTGCTGCGTCGTCAGCGCGCAATCACCTACCTCTACCGGAACTGACGGGGAGCGGCAGCATGTCAATACTGAAGCGTTGGACAAGATCGGTTCACTCCCGGTGCCGGAGCTGGGCCGGGGCGCAGGCGGGCATGACCATACTGGAGCTGCTGGCGGCGGTCCTGATCGGACTGTTCACCGTGGCCGCAGCGATGGACGCCTACCTGACCTTGCATACCCAGTCGGTCATGCAGGATGAGATCAACGAGATGCAGCAGTCGGGGCGGGCGGCGATGCGCGTGCTTTCGGAGCATCTGCGGATGGCGGGGTTCGGTCTGCCGGCGACTCTCGATCCGCTGGCGGGAGTGGACTCCAACCCGGATACGATCACGGTCACGAACCTCGATGCGACCGGATGCGAAGCGAGCACCTCGGCATCGATGGCATCCGTGTCGGACAATCTGGTCTGCAGCGGCGCGGACCTGAGTTGCTTTTCTCCCGGCATGCGTGTCTACGTGTTCGACGCCGTCAATGGCGTGGGTGAGTTTTTCACCGTGTCCACCATCGAGAGCGCCCCCCCCGCATTGACCCACACCGCCGCCCTGTCGCGCACCTATCCGAGCGGGTCACGGGTCTCGCGTATCCTCCAGATGTCGTACTACCTGGACCGTGCCGACACGCTCCATCCGATGCTGGTCCGCCATCCGGTCGGCGGCGCGCCCGAGCCGTACGCCGAGAACATCGAGGACTTGCAGTTCGACTATATCATGCAGGATGGCGACACGCTCGCCACGCCGGTCACCCCGACACTGGTTCGCAATGTCCTGGTGCGCATCATGGCCCGTACGAACCGGGTCGACCAGATCATGGATCAGGCGTACCGTCGGCGGCAATACGGCTTTGTCGTCAGCGTTCGCAATCAGGAGTAAGGTTCATCGCATGTCCGTACCGGATGCATGTCGATAGTGAGGGAACGATGAAACATCTGTTTGTTCTCCGCAACCAACGCGGGTTTGTGATGCTGACCTGCATGGCGCTGCTTCTGATGTTCGGCATCCTCGGCGTCTCGATGGTCAACAAGTCGTCCGATGACATGGACGTGGCCGGGTACCAATTGCGGGACGTCAATGCCCTCTACGCCGCCGAGGCGGCGGCGGACTATGCCTACGCCCTGTTCAACGCCGCCATCGACTCCACCGACGCGCCGCCCAACCCGCTGCCGGTCGATTCGTTCGTTCTCGACCGCTATCATGTCCAGTACGCCACCCTGGCCGTCGGCACGCCCACGACCCGGAATCTCACGACCGGGGCGTTTCGGGGGCTGTATGGCCTCGTGCAAGACTACGACCTCTGGGGGTACGCGCGCTCCGACGCCTCCGGCGTGCAGAACTCGGTGCGCATCCGGATGGAGCGGGCGCTGATCCCGATCTTCCAGTTCGCGATCTTCTATGACAAGGTGCTGGAGTGGCACCCGGGGCCGGTGATGACCCTGTCCGGGCGCGTCCATTCGAACGGCGACACCTATCTCGGCTCCAACAACGGTCTGACCATCAACTCGTTTCTGACCGCCGCCGGGTCCATCTACCACGGTCGTGATCCCGCCTCGGGAATGGCGACCGGCACCGGGTATGTGCGCATCAAGGACAAGGACGGGGTGGACCGTGACATGCGGAACCCCGACGGCACCTGGCTGGATCACAATGAGAGCCAGTGGATGCAGAAGGCGCTGGACCGCTGGGGCGGTCAAGTGCAGGATGTCGACCACGGCATGACGTCCCTCAACCTGCCCCTGGAGGCCAGCAACGACCCCCATGCCATCATCGAAGACGCCTCGGCCGGGAACACGGATTCCTATGAGAACAAGGCCACGTTGAAGATCCTTGACGGACAGGCCTACTTCAAGAGCGGCGGTTCGTGGGTCAATGTGACCGCCGATCTAACCTCCAGCGGCGTGCTTTCGACGTCGTCATTCTACGACGGGCGCAACGCCAAGACGGTCAACGCCCGCGACATCGACATCTCCAAGCTGAACACCAGCGCCTATTGGCCGAGCAACGGAATCGTCTATACGAAGGACACCTACTCGGGCGGCAACCTCAAGGCCACCCGGCTGATCAACGGTTCGTCGCTCAAGTCGGGGCTTACGGTGGTGTCGGAGAACCCGGTCTACACGAAAGGGAACTACAACTCCACAAGCAAGAAGCCGGCCGCCATTTTCTCCGACGCTTACACGGTCCTGTCGACCAACTGGCAGGACAGCAACAGCACCAAGACGTTGACCTATCGCAATGCGAACCCGACGACGGTGAACGTGTCGTTCATCACCGGCAATGTCGCCAGCGTGGGCGGGAACTACTCGGGCGGGGTCGAGAACTTCCCGCGGTTCCTCGAGAACTGGAGCGGCGATAACTTCACTTGGAGCGGCTCGATGGTGCAGATGTGGTATTCGGAGCAGGCAACCGCCAAGTGGGGCGGCACCGGCGGCTACTACAATCCCCCGAATCGCGTTTGGCAGTTCGACACCGATCTTCTGGATCCCACCAAGCTTCCTCCGGGAACGCCGATGGTCAACGCCGTGGTGAAACGCGGCTGGGCCAACACGGGGGGACCGATCGCGGGATCCTGACGACGATCGGTCTGCGACGGCAAGCGCAGTCGAAGCGCGGTTTCCGGCCCTTCGCCGCGGCGATGACGAATCCCTCGGTGCGCAGATGCCTGGCTTGCGCCGCCGCGCTTCCCGGGAACTTCGTATAGAGACTTCCATCGGACTGCACCACGCGCCAGTAGGGTGTGATGCGTCCCTTCCTGGCGCGACGATCCTCTTCGGCGGCCTCGGCGACGATGCGGATGAAGATGCCGGTGCAGAGCGGGCAGGCGTTTTCGGCGCCATAGTCGCGCGCCAGACGTTCCCGGATCAGGGTCGGCGTCGTCAGCCGTCCCTTGCGCACCTTGCGGATGAGCCAATCGACATCGATGGGGCGGGAGATCAACATCGTCCCCCGCCCATACTGCCGTTGCCACTTCGGCGGGACGGGGACGATCTTCGCCGGCTGATCCTTCTCCAGTTTCGCCCGCCAGCGTCCAGGATGTACGGTCTTCATGGTGCACCTCGTCATACGTGGAGCATGACCACGTTGCGTGGCCGCGATCTCCGATCGCGGTTGCGCGAAGCGCGACAATCGAAACATATCACAAAGCCGCGATCAGAGATCGCGGGCACACGAAAGATCCCTGCTCTTCTGCCCCCCATTACCGTCGTGACCGCAGCCATTCGATCACCAGCCGCGCGCCGAACCCGGTGGCGCCTTTCGGGCAGAGAGCCTGCCCTTTATCCTCGACGTCGACGCCGGCGATGTCGATGTGCAGCCAGGGATAGTCGCCGGTGAACTTGCGCAACAGGCGCGCCGCCACGCTGGCGCCGCCATACTGCTTCCCGGAATTGCGCATGTCGGCGATCTCGGAGCGGATCACCTCGTCATACTCCTCATCCAAGGGCATCCGCCAGGCCTTTTCCCCTGTCGCCCTGGCACACTGATCCATCGCCCGCCACAGGACATCGTGTTCCGTGAAGACGCCGCAGCGTACCTCTCCCAAGGCGACACGGATGGCACCGGTCAGGGTGGCGCAATCGACAATCACCCGCGGATTGTACCGTTGGGCATATGTCAGGGCATCGGCGAGGATCAGGCGCCCTTCGGCATCCGTGGAGATGATCTCCACCGTGAGACCGGAGAGCATCCGGATGACATCACCGGGACGATAGGCGGCGCCGGAGGGCATATTCTCCACAAGCGGAGTCAGCGCCACCAGATCCAGCGGAAGTCTGAGCTTGGCCGCAGCGCAGATGGCCGCCAGCATCACCGCCGAACCGGTCATGTCGCCGCGCATCTCCCACATGTCGGCGCCGGGTTTGAGTGTGATGCCGCCGGAGTCGAACGTCACGCCTTTCCCGACCAAAGCGACGTCGACGGCCTGCGGCGTGCGCTTTCGAGCTCCCGCCACCCGCCGTTTCCGACCGTGGTACGAAGCGATGAGGAATCGGGGCTCATGCACCGATCCACCGCCCACCGCCAGCACCGCCCTCATTCCCGCGCGCTCGATCTCGCTGGGCCCGAGAACCTGCAACTTCACGCCGGCCTCCTGGCACCAGCCCGACGCGACTTTCGCCAATGCCGCCGGAGGAAGATCGTTGGCCGGTGTATTGGCCAGGTCGCGCACCCGATTCGTCGCCTCAGCCAGCACATCTCCAGAGGCGAGTCCCCGAGCCGCCTCGCGGCGACGGGCCCCATTGGGCTCCCACAGAATCAACGTCTCCACCGGCGGCGAATGCTTGGACTTTGTCGAATCGGAGTGATAGGTGGAGAACCGGTAGTTCCCCAGCAGCGCGCCGACCACGGCATTCTCGGCGACGCTCCGGGCATCGCGCCCCGACGGCAGGGGCGCGGTCACATGGAGTTGCTTGGCCTTCCCTGCCGCCTGCATCAGGACCGCAAAGGCGCGCCGGACGGTCTCACCAGTCGGTGTTCCGGTTCCCATTCCCACCAAAATGGACGCGCCACCTGCAGAATGGACCAAGGAAGTCTCACCCAGCTTCGCGCTGAAACCGGGGGCGGATAGCGCGGCGCGCAGTGCGGCTTGCAGATCCGCAGGCAATTTCTGTGTCCACGCCGGAGCGGCGTCCGCTTTTTCAGGGACCATGACGGCGAGCAGGCGAAAGCTCGGTGGCTCGCCGGCAATCTGACTGGAAAGCTGGATTCTCGTCATTGGGACCTCCCATTCAAGTGCTGCGGGCAACGAGGCGCCGCCATCGGTTGTAAGCAAATCGATCGCCTCAAACTTGCCAAGTCCCTTTACGAGAATCCCTGCGCTGCCGGTGTCGGTCGCCTATATTCACCCCGTCCAGCGAGAAGGGCACAGATGCGACTCTTGCTTGTCACACAGTTCTTCCCGCCCGAGACCGGGGCCACTCAGAACCGGTTGGGGGCGCTGGTGCGCACATGCCGGGAGGAGGGAATCGACGTCATCGTCGTGACCGCCATGCCTCACTATCCGGCAGGTCGCATCCTCCCGGAATATCAGGGTCGCATCATGAAGACCGAGCTCGACGAGGGGGTGCAGGTGATCCGAGCTTGGCTTTTCACCCACGGTCGGGGAAAATGGTGGCGGATGATGTCGTTTCTCTCCTTTGCAGTCACCGCTTTGCTGGTTGGTATGATCCGCGCACCCCGCGTCGACGTCGTGATATGGGAGACGCCACCTTTGTTTCTGGGCCCTACCGCGTGGCTGTTGGCAAAGATCAAGGGGGCGCGGCTCGTGACGAATGTCTCTGATCTGTGGCCGGCCAGCATTCTCGCACTGGGCGGACTCCGCGATGGCACGATCATGCGTTGCCTCAAGACGATGGAGCAGTTCCTCTATCGACGGTCGGCGCTGATATCGGGACAAACGCAGGCGATCGTCGCCGACATCGCCGGTCGCGTCCCTGCTGTGCCGGTCATTCATTGGGGAAACGGGGCAGAACCCGTGCCTGAAAAGAAGCCGGACAGCGAATCGTGGCGGCGTCGGTGGGGAATCGCGTCGCACCGATTCTTGGCGGGGTACGCCGGGCTCTTCGGACTCTCGCAGGGCTTGGAGATCATTCCGCAGGTGGCGGCACTGACGCCGGATGTTGTCTATGTCTTGGTGGGCGACGGCCCGGCTCGGACGGTGATTCTGAGCGAGATCGCGCGCCGCAGACTCCACAACGTGATCTGTGTCCCCACGCAGCCGCATGAAAACATGCCCGCAGTCTGGAGCGCTTTCGACTGCACGCTTGTATGCCTGAAAAACCTGCCGCTCTTCCGCGGTGCAGTTCCTTCAAAGCTCTTTGAGGCGATGGCGTCGGGGACGCCGGTGATCCTCGCCGTTGACGGCGAAGCGGCCGAGATTGTTGAGAGCTCCGGTTGTGGCCTTGTGACCCCACCCGGCGATGTTTCAGCCATCGCGCAGGCAATCGCCAGACTGGTCCGGAATACTGAAGAGCGGCAGCAGATGGGTCGCAGGGGGAGACTGGCTATCGCCGAGCACTACGATCGCCGGGCGCTCAATCGGCGTTTCATCGGCGCGATCAAACCCCTGGTGGATCAGCAGCGGCTGTGATCCGACAAGAAGACATGCTGCCAGCGGTGGTACCCCCGACAGGAATCGAACCTGTATTACCGGCTCCGGAGGCCGGTGCGTTATCCTTTACACCACGGGGGCGGTTTCTACTTGCGGCGCCCGCCGAAGGACGGCTCGGAACACCCCTTCGGATGACGAGACACCGGATGCCAAATACGGTCTTATCCACAAGCGCTTCAACCGGTTTTTTTGCCGCCCGACAACGGCGGCGCCTTGCCGATCGTGCGGTTTGTGGTTGACGGCGGGACAGAAGGACCATATGCTGCGGCGTCAAACCGGGGAGGTCCGCGATGTGGATCATACGCATCATCATCCTCTTGATCGTGTTCGCGATCGCGCTTGGATTCTCCATCTACAATGCGCCCCAGCGGATCGCTCAGATCGACGTCATCTGGGTGTCCTACAGCGACGTCTCAATGGTGATCGTCGTGTACTGGGCCTTCCTCGTCGGGATGGCGGTGGCGGCGTTGCTGGCGCTGACGTATGTCTTGAAGATCCACAGCGATATGCGCGGCGAGCGCCGCGGGCGCAAACGATTGGAGATGGAGGTTGCCTCGCTGCGCAACCGTTCATTGGAGGAATTGGACGAATTGTAGGGGCACCGCGCGCTGTGCCCGCCGGCACGGCACGTCAGAGGCGGGCACGGCACGCCGTGCCCCTACCGGCGGCCGCAAGGCTACCGACATGGGTCATCAACGATAACGAGGGCCGACCATGGACTTCACCGGCTTCGGATGGACCATCTTCTGGGTGTTCGCGATCGCGGCGGCGGTTTTCGCCTATCTCTGGACCCGCACACATAAGCGACGCACCAGCCAGGCGCCGCGCCTCTACATGGAGGCCCTGCGCGCGCTGGTTGACGGCGATGATCGGACCGCCTTTGACCGCTTGAAGATGACCGCCCAGGAGGATTCCAACAACCTCGACGCCTATCTGAAACTCGGCGACCTTCTGCGCCGGCGGGGTCGAATTGACCGGGCGATCAAGGTTCACCAGGAGCTCAACCTCCGTCGGGGCTTCTCCAAGAATGACATCATCGCGGTGCAGAAGAGCCTCGCCCTGGACTACGTGGCGTCGGGAGATCACACCGCCGCCGAGCGTTCGCTGTTGAAGATCATTGAAGTCGACAAGGAGAACGCCTGGGCCGCCGATCAACTGGTCGCGCTCTATGCGCACTCCGGCCGCTTCGACGCGGCGTTCGACTACCGCCGCGCCGCCGTCAAGCGTTCGGGCAAGGCCGACGGGCACACGCTGGCGATATACAAGACACTGGCGGGCGCCTCACTGTCGGCAGCGGGGAAGAAACACGACGCCCGTGTCGCCTATAAGGAAGCGCTCAGCTTTGACGAGCACTGTATCCCCGCGCTTCTGTATCTCGGCGACGCCTACTGGGATGACGGCGAGCCGGAGGATGCGGTCGAATGGTGGACGCGTCTGGCGGCGGCCCGACCGGAAGCAGCACAGATGGTCTTCGATCGTCTCGAACGCGCCTATTTCGAGCTGGGCCAGTACGGCGAGATCAACAAGTTCTATGAGCGCATTCTCGACAAGAACCCGAATGACGCGATGGCCCTCCTCGGACTGGCCAATCTGTCCCTGAAGAAGGGGGAGTTCGACCACGCCCTGCGCCGCTACCGACAGGTGCTGGAGATCGACCCCGTTTGCCTTCCGGCCCGCGCCGGGATCATCCGCGCCCTCGCCCAGCAGTCTCGCTGGCAGCAGATCGCCCAAGAGGTCGATTCGCTCCTGGGAACGGGGACCTTGGAGGATGAAGGGTACACCTGCTCTCGTTGCGGCCACCGCGAGCCGGAGCCGGCCTGGTACTGCCCCCAATGTAAGGCGGTGGAGTCGTACGGGATCGCGGCGACTTCACAATCGGTGACGACAAAGGCGTAGGTCGATGGTTCGGGAGGGCGAGGCTCACGCCGAGCCATACATTCTCATGGCGCGCACAAAGGAAACAAGCGCGGGAGCATGGTACCGGGACGCCCGCTTCATTATTCAGAATGCCATTGCGGCGGTCGCGGCATTTGCGGCGTGCATCGCCGTCTTCAAAGTCGGCAACGTGGCAGTTCAATTGGAACGCATCGGCAAGGTCGAGATCCGGACCCGAGCACGCAGACACCTTGACGACTTTGACCGATATCTCGCCTTCGCCCGCCAGAGCGCGGCTGATAGCATTGACCTGACGCGCAGCCGATACAGCGGCCACGGTCTGGGCAGAAGTTCACAGCTCGCTCTGGCCATTGGTCGTGTGGCTGACGCGACCATCGATTCTATCAGAAGCAGATACCTCAGCGTTTCGCGTGCCCTCGAGGATGCCATGCTTGAGATCGGACAAGCTGACGATTCCTCATCCGCCGCACACGTCCTGCGTGGGGAGCTTGTACGCCTGTCCGAGCTCCATGCACGCGCTGATTCGACGGCGACTCAGATCCAGTCGATGGTAATCAGCGTGCTCAGGCAGCACGGCATCCCGGAATCGCTGTATCAGCCACGATGAACTCCAGGTCGGCTCGGCAGTCCGCCGTGGCGGATCGCCCTCCCGTTCCTTCTCATCGGCCAGACAACTGCACGTGAGGACAGGGGGCTTCCAGCCCCCTGCGGCGGGCAGAGCCCGCCCTACATTCAAAAGGGCACGGCGCGCCGTGCCCCTACCCCACAATGGCGGGATGACAATCTTGACTACGCCCGGCAGAACTTCTTGTCGAAATCGGTGATGGGGATCTTCACCATCGTCGGGCGGCCGTGAGGACATGAAAAGGGATTCTCCGTCTGCATCAAACGGGCGAATAGACCGTGCATTTCCTCGGGTCGCAGACGGTCCCCCGCCATGACCGCAGCACGGCAAGCGGTAGAGGCGGCAGCCGCTTTCATCAAGTCTTCTCCCCCGCGACGGGCTATTTCCAAATCTTCGAGCACCCGACGAAAGAGAATCACCGGATTGCCCACCTTCAACCCGGTCGGTATTCCCTCCAGCAAGACGGTGCGCGTCCCAAACGGGCGCACCTCGAATCCCAACGCCGTGAAGGCATCCAGCGAGGCGCCAAAAACCTCCAGCTCGCGCGTTTCCAGATCGATGGACTCGGGAAAGAGCAGGCGTTGCGATTCGGCACGACCGCGACCGCGGCGCAGCATTTCCTCATAGAGAACGCGTTCGTGCGCCGTGTGCTGGTCGATGATCCACAGCTCTTCGCCGACCACGGTGGCGATGTAGACATCGTTGAACTGCCAGAAGTTCGTGACGCCGTCCGTCGCTTGGGGGACACATGTTGCCGCCATTGGTGCGGGCCGATCCGTCGGCCAGCCGGGCCAATCGGGCGGTTCACGAACCGCCCCTACATCCGATGATTGGTTGCTTGGTAGGGGCGTATGGCCATACGCCCCTACGTTCTCCGGCGAGGACGCGGGCAGCGGCAATCGCTCGCTCTGCGGGGCATACGATTCCTTCAGAGGCAGAACGGGTGCGACACGCGGTGAGGCAAAGATCACCTTGTTGATCGAATAGTAGGTCAGATCGTACACCATGCGCTCATGGGCGAAGCGCACCTCACGTTTGGTGGGATGCACGTTGACGTCGACCCGGCGGGGATTGACGTTCAAACAGACCACGGCGATCGGATAGCGCCCACGCGGAATCGTCTCGCCATAGGCGGCGGTGACGGCGTGCTGCAGCGATTGCGACCAGACCCGTCGCCCGTTGACATAGGTGAGAATCCGGTCGCGCGTGGCGCGCGCCAACTCCGGTTTCCCCGCATGTCCCTCGACACCCAGTTCCGCGTCGCCGCCCTGGAATGTCAGGAGCGCATCGCCGACACCGTGACCATAGAGATCAATCAGACGTATGCGTCGGTCGGGCGCCGCCGCCAGATGCAAGACCTGCCGCTCGTCGATGAGAAGCGAGAAGGCGACACGATGGTGATAGGCGGCGAAATCGGTCACTGTCTCCACGATGCGCCTGGTTTCAGTGGACGGCGCGCGCATGTACTGATGTCGGGCCGGCGTGTTGTAGAACAGATGCCGGACTGTCACTGCGGTCCCCGGCGGCGCGCCGACAGAACCGGAGTCGCTCCGGGTTCCCCCTTCCCAGAACATCATCGCCGCCTCGTCATGATCGCGCGGACGGGAGACGATCTCCAGGTGTGAAACCGACGCGACCGCTGCCAACGCCTCGCCGCGAAAGCCGAACGTGACGATTCCCTCCAAATCCTCGACGGTCTGGATCTTGGAGGTGGCGTGTCGGAGGACCGCTTGCGCCAAATCAACGGCGCTCATGCCGACGCCGTTGTCGACCACGCGCATCTGCTTCTCCCCCGCTCCGGCGATTTCGATATCGATCGCGGTCGCGCCAGCATCGAGCGCATTCTCGATCAGTTCTTTGACCACCGAGGCGGGGCGCTCGATCACCTCCCCCGCGGCGATCTGGTCGACCAGATGGTCGGGGAGGACGGCGATGGTGCGATCCAATGTGTCGGTCATCGTCATCGTGGTTTTGTCGTAGGGGCGAGGCGTTGCCTCGCCCTCGGGCGACCCAACGGGTCGCCCCTACACCGCTGTCCCGCGTAACCGGCGCGTGAGTTCATCCAGTTTGTTCAACGCCTCCATCGGCGTCATCGCCTCCGGATGCAGTTGCGCCAGGGCGTCGACCGCGGCCCGCTGGTCATCACTGAACAGATTGGCCTGCCCGGCCGAGGCGGTCGCCGGCTTCGGTCTCGGTGCGCCGCGCCCCCGCAGCGGATCAAACGTTCCACTCTCCAGGGCTGAGAGTATCTCATGGGCGCGTGCCACGACCGGGGGCGGCACCCCCGCCATCCGGGCCACGTGAATGCCGAACGAGTCATCGCAGGCCCCCGGCCGGACCCGAAACAGGAAGACGACGCGTCCGTCCTTTTCCTTCGTTGCCAATTGATAGTTGCAGATCGCCGCAAAGCGATCGGCCAGCGAGGTCAACTCATGGTAGTGGGTCGCAAACAGCGTGCGCGGGCAATGCGCAGCGTCACCCGCCAGGTGCTCGGCAATCGCCCAGGCGATGGCGACCCCGTCATATGTCGACGTCCCCCGCCCCACCTCATCGAAGAGGATCAACGAAGCGGCCGTTGCGCCGGCCAGTATCCGCGCGGTCTCCGCCATCTCAACCATGAAGGTCGAACGGTTGTGCGACAGATCGTCATCGGCGCCGACCCGCGTGAAGATGCGATCGACCAGTCCGATCGTCGCCGCCTCGGCCGGAACGAATGAGCCGATCTGCGCCAACAGCACGATCAGGCCGACCTGGCGCAGGTAGGTCGACTTGCCCGCCATGTTGGGGCCGGTCAGAATGTGCAGGAAGCCGTCATCCGTCGAGAAGACCGTGTCGTTGGGAACGAAGCCGCCGGCAGGATTGATCGTCTCCAAGACCGGGTGCCGCCCTTTGCGGATCGTCAATTGCCGGTCGTTCGTGAGCGTCGGACGCGAATACCCACGAGAAAGTGCCGCCCGCGCCAGCGAGGCAGTGACATCAATCCGCGCCAGCGTCCGCGCCAACGCCGATAGAAGCGCGATCTCCGCCACCAGCCGCGTCCGCAACTCCAGGAACAACCGTGTTTCCAGCTCGGCGGCGCGCTCATCGGTCCGGAGGACAATCTCCTCCTTCTCTTTGAGCTCGGCGGTGACAAACCGCTCGGCCGAGACCAATGTCTGCTTGCGGATCCAGTCGGCAGGGACCTTCTCCGCGTGAGTCATCGGAACTTCAATGTAGTAGTCGAAGACCTTGTTGTATCCGACCTTCAGGGAGGGAATGCCGGTTTCACTTCGCAGTTTCGATTGCAGGTCGGCAATCCAGGCCCGTGCCTCGGCGGCATCGGCGTACAGGGAGTCAAGCTCGTCGGAGTAGCCGCGCCGGAAGATTCCCCCCTGAGTGGTCGCCAGCGGCGGATCATCCTTCAGACCGCGCGCCAGTTCCTGATGCCACCGCTCGGTCTCCGTCACCGCAGGATCATCGCGATATGCCAGCGGGGTGGGTCCAATGAGAGTCACAATCGTGGGCCAGCGCGACAGCGCATCGCGGAGCCCGAGCAGATCTCTCGGTCCGATCCGTTCGCTCCCCAGACGACCGACAAACCGTTCGAGATCGAAGATCCCCTTCGTGGCCTCGGAGAGCTTGGCGAGCGTGCCCCGGTCATGGACGAGATGGGTGACTTCGTCCAGCCGTCGTTCGATCGCCTCGCGGTCTGTGAGCGGGTGAGTCAGCCGCTCGCGCAAGAGACGTCGCCCCATGGCGGTCCGGCAGCGATCCAGGACATCGCAGAGCGTGGGACGGTTGCTGTGAGGTCGGCCGATGATGTCCAGATTGACGGCGGTCTGGGGGTCAATCGCCACGACCGCCCGTCCAACCAACGGGCGCATTGACGTTATGTGGGACAAAGGCGCGCGCTTAGTCTCCTTCAAATACCCCAGCAATGCCCCGGCCGCGACAGCCCCGACCGGCAACCGAGTATGACGGGGAGATTCCGCGAGATCGAGCCCGAGCGCGTTCGGATCATCGGTGCCGAAGTGCGATTTCAGCGTGCGGGCCGCTTCATCGGGCTCGAAGTGCCACTCGGGCCAACGGGTCACCCCGGAGCGGTCCGCCGTCAGTGAGCCGATGCGTGAATCGGCATCGGCAGCAATCAGAATCTCGCTGGCGGGGTGCGATGAGAGCAACTCGACCAACTCCTCCGGGGCGCAGTGCTCCACGGCAAACCGACCACTCGTCGGCTCGGCCCACGCCAGCCCGAACTGCCCATTCGCATCAGGACCGGCGACGGCGGCGATGGCGGGCGTCTGTGTTTCTTCCAAGGCGCCGGGCGTCATCACGGTGCCGGGGGTGATGATCTCGGTGACGTCGCGTTTGACCAGACCGGTGGCATGACGCGGGTCCTCCGTTTGCTCACAGACGACTACCCGTTGCCCGGCGGCGACCAACCGGGCGAGGTAGCGCTCCGCCTGATGGTGCGGCACCCCAGCCAAGGGAATGGCGCCGTTCTTGCCGTGAGGGCGTTTGGTGAGCGTGATCCCGAGTATCCGGGCTCCCTCGACCGCGTCGTCCCCGAACATCTCATAGAAATCCCCCATCCGGAAGAAGACCAGATGGCCGGGGTAGCGCGCCTTGATCTCGGCATGCTGCCGCAGCATCGGAGTCAGTGGAGTGTCTGGTGTTTCGCCGGTGGACATCAGAATCGCGGGGATCTGGTCAGTCCTCGAAATGCGCCCGCGACAATTAACACCGCCGCGATGGCTGTGGTCAATCAGTTGCCCAAGCAGAGTCGTGGGGTGCCACGGGTCTTCAGACCCGTGTGATCAAATGATGCACACGATGCCTTGTCCCTCACCCGATCCGCCTGCGGCGGATCGACCTCTCTCCCTCACTCCGTTCGGGACACTGCCGGAGGGAGAGGTTAGCCATCCATCGCCTTGCTTCTGGGGGCAATCATTGCTTGAATGCCGATATGGAACGATCCGGTTCCAAACATCATCGGGTACCCCCGCTCCCCTTTCTCGCCATCGTCGGCGCGACGGGGACGGGCAAGAATGCCTTGGCGCAGGAGATCGCAACACAGAGCGACGCCACGTTGATCTCGGTCGACTCGCGGAAGATCTACCGGGGAATGGACATCGGCACCGCCAAGCCGTCCCCGGAGGTGCAACGACGGTTCGAATACGCGATGATCGATCGTGTCGATCCTGATGAAGCGTACTCTGCCGGCCGATATGCGCGGGAAACCAACAAGGTCATCGCCGAAAGACGCAAGACCGGGCACCCGATCATCCTGGTCGGTGGCACCGGCTTCTACCTGGATGCGTTGATCCACGGGCTGCCCGATCTTCCGGAGGTTGACCGCGCAGTGCGCACGGCCATCTTGGCCGAAGCCGCGACGACCGGCTGGGACTCGCTGTACGGTGAACTGCGTCGAGTCGATCCGGAATTCGCCTCCCGAATCCTCCCATCCGACAAGACGCGGATTCTGCGGGGATGCGAGTTCTATCGCCAAACCGGCCGACCGCTGAGCCGTCACCTCGAGGAATCGGCCCGGCTCGGACTCGACGAGCCGATCGTGGTCGTTTGGATCGACCGACCCCGGCCGGAACTCCTTGGCCGAATCGAGCAGAGGGTTCACGCGATGATGAGACAGGGGCTTGTTGACGAGGTCGCTTCGCTCCTGCGGAAGGGGTTCGGCCCCGATTCCCCCGGCATGGCTACCGTTGGGTATCAGGAGACGATCGCCCACCTCCAAGGTCAGCTTTCGCTCGAGGAGGCAACTCAGCTTATCATCCGGAACACGGGTCGGTACGCCAAGCGGCAAGTCACGTGGTTCCGGCACCGTCCCTATGCCCTCCCAGTGAAGTATCAAGGCGCTGTTGCGCAACACGTTATGGATGCTTGGCGAGGCTCGGAGCCCGCCCTAAGCGGCCGCGGTTGATCGCGACAGGCGTCGCCGACGACCCGGTAGGGTGCCCATCTGGCCAACCCGATAGTCTTCAACTGATTATCTTTTTCATCCGAATCCGCTGCATGAAGCCAAGGTGGTCAGGAAAATCCTTGACACACTTCGTGATTATCTTAAATACCAGCGGGTTACGTGGATTGGGATGACCCAGTCACGTCGGTGTTATCAAGGTGTGTGGATTGGTGTCGATTCTCTTCAGAGTCGACCCGATTCGTCCGAACTACCTAAGTAGGTGGGGCAGAAGACGATTGCGGTATCTGTAAGGGGGGTTGTGACGAGTCGACTGAATCCACATGCGATCTTGATCGCGTTGCTTGCCTTGGCGTTGGCAGGATGCGCGACAACATCGAGGCGTACTGGGCGTGGTGTTCCCAGCGAACCATCGCCGAGTGCCGCCGATTTCGACTCCGGCAATTACTCGGAATCGCCTGAGACTGCGACAGATAGTGCTGCTCCTGTCACCGAGTCCGAAGAGCAGGCAGCGGTTGATCCCGCACATCTCTTCGCAGAAGCCGAGGCGCTCTATGCGTCCGGCGTGGCCGCCAACCAGGACACCCGGTGGCAGGATGCTCAGGTCGCCTTCGAGCGAGCCATCAAGGCTCTGGGTGAAATCGACTTGGCTGCGGTTGAGGACCCCGAAATCGCCGCGAGAATCGATCGTCTCCTCGAAGAAATCAACACCGACTACGAGAAGACGCTGGAAGCGCTCGGGAGCCTTGGCGAGGATGCTTCGAGTTCGACGGTTATGCTCCGCTACGAGAGTGTCGACTCCAGCTTGGCCGGTACGGAACTCGTGACCCGCGAAGCCGAGAAGCAACAGGTAGAGTACGACTTCCCGGTCGAACTCAACGACAAGGTCCGCAACTGCATTCTGTTCTACCAGACGGTGGCGCGTGAGCCGTTCGAGCTGTTCTTGGGGCGGGCGGGTCGATACCTGCCAATGATGAAGGATGTCTTCGCTTCGTATGGCCTCCCCACCGATCTGGCCTATTTGCCTTTTATCGAATCGGGCTTCAACAACAATGCCTATTCCTATGCCCACGCTGCGGGCCCGTGGCAGTTCATCGCCTCGACAGGGCGCCGCTACGGATTGGAGCGTAACGTCTGGTATGACGAACGGCGCGACTTCGAAAAGTCGACGCACGCCGCCTGCCGTTATCTGTCCGATCTGTACGGGATGTTCAACTCTTGGACTCTGGCTCTGGCCGCCTACAATGGCGGCGAGGGACGCGTGGCGCGTCAAATCAAGCGTCAGAAAACCAAAGACTTTTGGAAACTGAAACTGCGCGACCAGACCCGCAACTATGTGCCGCTCTTCATCGCGGCGCTGATGATCGCCAAGGATCCGGAGAGCTACGGGTTCTACGTCGAGCCTGATCCGCCCCTGGAGTTCGATTGGGTCGCCACCAACAAGACGCTGGAATTGAGAGACGTCGCCGGTGCCGTGGGCGCATCGGAGGCGGTGCTGGTCGATCTGAACCCGGAGTTGCGGCGAGGCGTTACACCACCCGATGTCGTGCCGTACCGCGTACGAGTGCCCAAGGGAACGTCACTGCAATTCGCCGCGGCCTATCGGGATCTGCCGGCATCGACCCGGACCCAATTGGTCGAACACACCGTGCGTCGCGGGGAGACGTTGGGGAAGATCGCCCGGCGCTATGGAGTCAGTCTGTCCGAACTTCTCGCGGTGAACAAGTTGTCCGTCAAAAAGCGGCTCAAGGTCGGTCAGGTCCTCACGATCCCGACCTCCGAGCGACTGGCGCAGAGAGAAGTGCGTCAACGCGCGCCGGACCCGACGCCCGCGCCGAAGTCGCGCTCCGCCAAGAGCGGAAGCACGTATGTCGTGCGCCATGGGGACACGCTCTGGGATCTGGCGCGCAAGTTCGGCACGACGACGTCCGCCATCCGTGCCGCCAACCGCATGGGAGCGCACGACCGTCTGATGGTCGGGCAGAAACTGGTGCTTCCCGATGGAACACGGGGTAGCGGCAGCAGCGGCAGCGGCTTCTGGTACACCGTGAAGCGGGGCGACACGATTCTGCGCATAGCCACGCGGTTCGGTGTGACAATCGCCCAACTTCTGGCCCACAATTCCCTCCGCGATCCGGATCAGATCAGCGTGGGCCAGAAGCTCCACATTCCCGCCGACTTGTAAGCATGGGGGCGTCGGGGGCACACTGATATGGCCGCGCGTCGGGATTGGCTGGTAGGGATCATCATCGGCGGCACGTTTCTGGTGTTCGCGCTGGTGATGTTCGTCGCCATGTGGGGGATGTCCGACAGCGAATCGACCAGTTTCGGCGGCTTCGGCAAGCGGGTGGCGGTCGTCGAGTTGATCGGCGAGATCCAATCCTCCCGGTCGATCGTGCGTCAAGTGCGCCGTTGGTCGGAGGACCATTCCGTGCCGGTGATACTCCTGCGGGTCGATTCCCCGGGGGGCGGTGTGGCCGCCAGCCAGGAAATCTACGCGGAGTTGCTCCGCGCCCGCGACAAGGGAAAGAGAATCGTCGTGTCCATGGGGTCGATCGCCGCCTCCGGCGGGCTGTATGTGTCGATGGCCGCCGACACGATTGTCGCCAATCCCGGAACACTGACCGGGTCGATCGGCGTCATCTTCCAGTTCCCAACGCTGGAGAGACTCCTCGACAAGATCGGCGTGCGCTACGAAACGGTGAAGAGCGGACCGTACAAGGACATCGGCAATCTGGCGCGCACCATGACGCCGGCCGACAGCGCCCACCTGCAGTCGGTCATCGACGACAGCTACGATCAGTTCGTCGAGGTGGTTGCGAAGGGACGGCGCCTGTCGCCGGACTCCGTCCGGCTCTTTGCCGATGGCCGGATCTTCACCGGCCGACAGGCCAAGGATCTTCAACTGGTCGACGTGCTCGGCGACTACGAGGACGCGCTTGATGTCGCCGCCGACATGGCGCACATGAGCAAGCCGCCCAAGACGGTGCGGGAGACCATCACGCGGCGGCGGTCGATCTGGGATCTTTTGGGCAGTGCCGCCATACAGCAGCTTCTCGGCAGGAGTACCGATGAGATCGACACGGAGCCGAATCTGCAGTATCGCTACAATTGAGTCCGGAATGTGTGGGATTGAGATATAGACAAATAGACGATGCAATGAGGAGGTCAGGATGACCAAGGCCGATTTGGTGGAGATCTGCGCCGAGAAGACCGGCCTGACGCGCACCGACGTGGCCGTGACGGTGGACGCTTTTCTCGACGCGGTGAAGGCCAGTTTGGAGACCGGGAAGAACATTGAGATCCGCGGGTTTGGGACCTTCAAGGTGAAGATGCGCAAGGCCCGCAAGGCGCGCAATCCGCGCACCGGCGACGAGGTTCCGGTCCCGGACCGCAAGGTGCCGGTCTTCAAGCCGTCGAATGAATTCAAGAATTTGATTGTGAAGCAACCTTTATAGGGGGATGATGGCGCCCCTGCGGCGCCCATCCACGGGAGCGCTCGATGCCATCCGGGAAGAAACGGAAACGCCAGAAGATCAAAACCCACAAGAGGAAGAAACGCCTGCGCAAGGACCGTCACAAAAAGAAACTGCGGTAGAGTCCGCGCAGCTTGAGGTTGGTCTGTCAAGGGGCGGGCGGTGCGAGTGCACCGCCCGCTGTCTGTTCGTGATTCTCAACGGGTAGGCTGCGAGATGACCCTCACCCCAACCCTCTCCCTGGAAGGGTGAGGGGGAATGATAACCTCTCCCTCCGGGGGAGGTCGCTCCCGCCAAAGGCGGGAGCGGGCGAGGGAATAATGCCTGATTGCAGCCATGACTCCGTCCGCCAATATGTCGATTGAAAACCGCTCTGGGATTCCCTTACGTTGATACATGACCAAGGTGGCACGTGGATCATCGCCAGCGCAAACCACGCCTTGGCGGACCGGCGTCGGGGTCTTCCTTGTCGCCCTGGTGTTCTCCTGGTACTTCGTCCACCTGCGCTACCGGCTCAATCAGGAATTTCCGCTGGCGACGCTGCAGGCGCTCATCGATGGGACCGCGCACAAGCCGTTCCAGTTTCGCATGCTGGTCCCATGGATTGTGGGCGCGCTGTCCGGTGTCTTTCCTGTCGAGATCAAAACTCTGTACAAGGTGGTTGACGTTGCCGCGCTCATGGGGTTGTTCTATGCCTTTCGTCTACACCTGAAATCATACTTTGAGGGCATCGCGGTCGAGCTTTTCCCCTTCGCGTTGTTCTATGTCCTACCGTGGAACTACCTCTTGGCCCGCGATCTGCCGGTCTATCTCCCCTATGACCTGGCAGCCGTGGCCTTCTTCGCCCTCGGTCTGGCGCTCTTGCACCGACGCAAGTGGATCTGGTACTACCCGGTGTTCGCATTGGCGACCTTCAACCGGGAGACGATGTTGTTCCTCGCTATCGTCTTCGCGGTCGTGGAGCATCGCCGCCTGTCCAGGGCGTCGTATGCCATTCATCTGGCCGCGCAGGTTGCGATCTGGCTGGCGATCAAGTTCGTGATGGGCTCGATCTACGCCGGCAATCCCGGCACATCGTTCGAGTTCACCCATGTCGGCACCGACATCGCGCACTGGCGCACGAATCTCGAGATGCTCGCCACACCGCAACGACTGATCTTGTTTCTGAGCAGCTTCGGGTTTGTCTGGATTCTCATCCTCGCCGGCTGGAAACGACTGCACGATCCGTTCACGCGGCAATCGCTGTGGGCGATCCCCCCGTTCGTCTTGATGATCCTCCTGATCGGCAATCTCAACGAGATGCGCGTCTATGGCGAATTGACGCCGATCGTGCTGACGGCGGCGTTGCTTGTCGGGGCGGATCTGCTGCAACAATCGTAGGTCAGGAGCCCTGCTTGCGGTGAGCGAAGCCGAACTGCACTCCTGACATCTATTGAGACGGTGGGCAGAGCCCACCCTGCATTGCGAAACCACGGGTCTGAAGACCCGTGGCACGGCGCCGCATTCACCAATTGACGCGCCACGCCTGAGTGCTATATTGTCTTTGGGCAGAGCGTGTGAGCGGGGTCACAAACCAGACCCCAAGATACAATGGCCGGTCGCTTCTTTGGATTCGCGCTGCTGGGCGTCGCCGTCGTGCTCGCCGGTTGCAGCGGTACGACGGGACCGGGGGAGCAAGAACGCCCCTATGCCGCGGTCATCTCAATCGACTCGGACACAACTCTCCCGGGAATGAATGTGCATCTGCCTGTACGCGTAGCGTGGGACGAGTCACTTCCCGACAGAATCGACTCGCTCGCGAGCATCAACTTCGTCGTCTCGTATGACGACAGCGCGTTGTCCTTTGTCGGCACCGACCAAGGACCCGCAATCTCGGAATGGGAGTACTTCACGTGGCGTACCCGCAAGTCCCTCATCCGTAACGGCACCGCTCGGCCGCTCTCCTGCATTGAGATTCAGGCGTTCCGTGATCGGGGCAATGCACAGTCACCACGACCGCCACAACTCCTGCCAGACGGTGCCCTTTGCACGCTGAACTTCGTGGCCACCGCTCATCGCGGAAGATTCGGGACTACGACTGAGGTCGGGTTCTGGATCGGCGATTGTCTGGACAACACGTTCATGGACGCCAAAGATGACAACATCATCTACATGGCAGATACACTCGAGCGCCACGACGGCCTGTGGGCACCCTATGACACGGGGAATTGTCCGCGGAGGTACACTCTGAGACCACTCCTCCGGTTTGTTTCCGGCGCAGTACATTTTGAACAACCGCCGGCGACCCTTGTCGGTGACATCAACCTCAATGGTGTTGCACAAGAGATAGGAGATGCTATACTCCTCACGAATTACTTCATCTACGGAGATCGCGTCTGGGATGCGGATCCCGCGCGCCGTGGGCGCCAGATTGCCGCAAGTGACATCAACGGCGATGGCGAGCTGCTGACGCGGGCAGACCTTGAAGCGATGGTCAGCATCATCACGGGTAACCACGATCCAGGAGAAGCCTTCCCTCCACCGTACAGCGACACACTGGTCCTCTCCGTTTGGGACCAGGTTGAGCGGGTCACAATCCGTGGGAACGCAAATGCCAGCGTCTCGAGCGTGTCAATCTGGGTAGCGCACGACACACAAGACACACTTCACGTTTCGAAGGTCGGACTCGACAGCACAAGAGTCGAAGTGTTCACGTACGACCACGTGTCCCGTGTCACACTGATTGGTACTGTGTTCCGAGATCCGCGTGATGAGTGCATTCTCCTTCGCCAAGGGTCGTCACCCATGCGGATTACCAAGGCGCAGGCGTCTACTCCTCCCGGCGTGTTGATGGCAGTCCATATCCTCGACATTCGAGGATCATCCGCCCCCTAATTGCACTGTTAGATGGCGGGGGCGCCCGCCCTACATCAGGGGACACGGGTCTGAAGACCCGTGGCACAGTGGATGGAACGGCAATGAACGGGCTTTACCCCGTCGCGCGTTCGAGGTATTCCTTGGTGCGGGTGTCGACCTTGACCTTGTCGCCGATTTTGATGAACAGCGGGACCTTCACGACGAGGCCGGTTTCGAGCGTGGCGCTCTTGGTGAGATTGGAGACCGAGTCGCCCTTCACGCCCGGCTCGGAGTCGGTCACCTCGAGGACGACCGCGGTCGGCAGGTCGAGCGAGATCGGCTTGCCTTCGAAATACAAGACTTTGTAGTCGTGGTTCTCCATCAGGAATTCGGCGTATCCCTCCAAATGCTCCTCGGTCAGGGCCACCTGCTCGTAGTTGGAATTGTCCATGAAGTTCCAACTGGTGCCGTCGGTGTACATGTACTGCATCGAACGGTGTTCGAATTCCGGCTCCTCGAACGTCTCCCCAGAGGCAAAGACACGCTCCAGGACGCGCCCGGTCTTGAGGTTGCGCAGCTTGGTGGTCACCTTGGCGCGACGTTGCGCGGTGCGGGCGTTCTGGAAATCCACAATCTCCCAAAGTTCCCCTTCGACTTTGAGCTTCTTGCCGATGCGAAAATCGCTGGTCGATATCATGACGTTTCGTCTCCCCGTGTTTGTTTACGGCGGCCATCATATTCATCGCCGCCCAACCATAAGATAACGCACGGGTCGAGGCGTGTGCCAGAGAAACGTCATTGCAATCGTTGGGCACGCGGGCACGGCGCGCCGTGCCCCTACGGAACCACGCACGTTCTCGTAGATACCGTCTTGTTTGTCAAGCGCTCGTGAGGTGGAGCGCGGGGTTAAAGGGTGTCTGGGTTTTGAGTACGCCATGGATGATGTGGAGCAATTTGCGCATGCAGGCGATGATGGCGACGATGGGTGGCCGTCCTTTGGCGACAATGCGCTGAAACAGGGCGCGCAGGACCGGGTTGTGTTTGCTGCCACAGACGGCGGGCATGTAGAGGGCCCAGCGCAAGTCGGCGCGTCCGATCTTGACGAGGCGCGGTGGGGTGTGCAGCGAGGTGCCCGATTGCCGTTCCCCGGGGGCCAGACCGGCATGGGCGACCAGTTCGCGGCCACTGCGTTCGACCAGGGCGCGGCCGGCGCGGGCGATCATCCGGGCGGCGGTCCACTCGCCGATGCCGTCGATGGTCTGCAACAGATCGGTTTGCTGCCGCAGTTCCGGATGGGTATCCAGATGACGGCGCAAGCGCTTCTGCAGGGCGGCGATCTGCTTGTGGATCACCACCAACGACTCGTCAATCGAGGTCAGGACATCCGTGGCGGTATGGGCGCCATGGCTGGCCGCGTGCCGATGGTTGCGTTCCTGGACCTGCATCTCTTTGAGTTGCTCCAGGCGCTGCACCAAGGCGCGCAGGTGGACCACGGCCGGCGATTCCGGCTGCCACGTCGGTGGCGTCTTTTCCGCCACAAACACCGCGATCTGTTGGGCATCGGTGCGGTCCGTCTTGGTCCGCGCCCCATTCGCCCGCGCCGCGTGCTTGATCTGCGCCGGATTGATCACGCTGACCGTGATCCCCTCAGCCTGATACAGATACGCCGCCAACGCCTGCCCATAGACGCCGGTGGACTCCATCCCGACGTGGATGGGCGTGCACTCCAAACGCACCGCCAGTTGCCGGGCCCACCGCACCAGTTGTGCGAACCCCGCCCGGCGGTTCTCAAACGTCCGGGATCCTTGCGACCTCTTGTCCGGCGTGCACGCCCACACCGCCAAGCTTGCCTGGGCGACATCCACGCCGATACACAATCGTTCTGCGCTCATGGGACAACCTCCTGGGTGTTTGTGCCGGTCGTCGTTCGCGACATCCCCATCCACCTTGTCAATCAGGGCTGGTCCGGAAGGATCGCCTCAGATACCGTTCGATGGCCCAGATGTGCAACCGACCGGGCGACCCATCTACGACACAGGCGCAGAGCCTCAGGGGCGAGCCAGCCTCTCCCGATCGGGCGAACAACGATGACATGAACCGAAGATACAAGGGGCGGGGTTTCCCCGCCCTCATGTCCCAAGAAGGGCGCGGAGACCGCGCCCCTACACACGAACGGAAACGACCTGCGTGTAGGGGCACGGCGGGCCGTGCCCGCAAGACAAAGGGGCGCACGGCCGTGCGCCCCTACAATAGTCATGCGTGATGCGTGGATTTCACATGTTGTGCACGATCCGGTCGGCGTAGGCCGAGGTACCGACTTTTTGCGAGCCCTCCATCAGCCGCGCGAGATCATAGGTGACGATCTTCTCGGCGATGGTCTTTTCGAGGGCGCGTTCGATCATCCGTCCCGCCTCGCTCCAGCCGAGATAGTCGAGCATCATCACCGCCGAGAGGATCACCGAGCCGGGATTGATCATGTCCTTGTTGGCGTACTTCGGCGCGGTGCCGTGGGTCGCCTCGAAGAGCGCAACGTGATCGGAGATGTTGGCGCCGGGCGCCATCCCCAGTCCGCCGACCTGCGCGGCGCAGGCATCGGAGAGATAGTCGCCGTTGAGGTTTGGCGTGCAGATGACATCATACTCATCGGGACGCAGCAGCACCTGCTGGAACATCGAGTCGGCGATGCGGTCCTTGATCAGGAGTTTCCCGGCCGGGACCTGGCCGCCGTGCTTCTCGGTGACCTCGGCCTCGGTGATCGTCTGTGCGGCAAACTCCTTCTTCGCCAGCGCATATCCCCAGTCGCGGAAGGCACCCTCGGTGTACTTCATGATGTTCCCTTTGTGGACGAGGGTCACCGACGTCCGGTGGTTGTCGATGGCGTAGTTGATGGCCTTGCGCACGAGCCGTTGTGTGCCGGTCACCGAGATCGGCTTGACACCGATCCCCGAATCGGACCGGACCTTCACCTTCATCTTCGTCTGCAGGAACTTGATGACCGCCTTGGCTTCCTTGCTCCCCTTGGGCCACTCGATCCCGGCGTAGACGTCCTCGGTGTTCTCGCGGAAGATGATGACGTTGAGCTTCTCCGGGTGCTTCATCGGCGAGGGGACTCCGGCATAGTACTTCACCGGGCGCACACAGGCATAGAGGTTCATCACCTGTCGCATCGTGACATTCAAGCTGCGGAAACCGCCCCCGACCGGCGTGGTCAGCGGGCCTTTGAGCGCCACGATGTAGGTCTTGATCGCCTTGATCGTATCCTGCGGGAGGATGTCGCTGTAGTGCGCCAACGCCGACTCCCCGGCATAGACGTCGAACCAGACGATGCGCCGACGTCCACCGAAGGCCCTGGCCACAGCGGCATCGATGACTTTGCGCGCCGCCTTCAAGATGTCGGGGCCGGTCCCATCCCCCTCGATCACCGGAATGATCGGATTGTCGGGAACGACGCGCTGGTTGCCGACAATCGTGATCGGTTGACCGTCAGTCGGCGGCGTGACTTTCGCGAATTTCACCGCCGCGGCTGCTTTTGCCATGGTTTCTCCTTTTCCGTGGCGCCGGGTGCCCACACCCGGCGCTGCGGTCGGGTGTGGGCACCCGACCGCACCCGGGAACACACTATGGAACCTGCCTCACTTCGGCAGGCCGTTGATGATCTCTTTGTAGCCCAGCGCCGACTTCTGCAGTGCTCCCAGCTCGTCGCTCTCCAGTTTCAGTTCGTGGATCTTCTCCACGCCGCCACGGCCCAACGTGACCGGGACACCGGTGAACACGTCGGTCAGGCCATACTGACCGCTGAGGTATGCCGAGCAGGCGACGACGCGCTTGCGGTCGTTGAGCACGGCATCGGCCATCTGCACGGTCGCCCCCGCCGGCGCATAGTAGGCCGACCCGGTCTTGAGCAGCTTGACAATCTCGGCGCCGCCGTCACGGGTGCGCTGCGCGATGGCATCGATCTTATCCTTGCCGAGAATCTCGGTGATCGGAATCCCGCCGACCGTGGTGTAGCGGGGTAACGGCACCATCGAATCGCCGTGGCCGCCGAGGACCATCGCCTGCAGATCGGTGACCGCGCACCCGATTTCCATCGCCACGAATGTGCGGAAACGCACCGAGTCGAGGACGCCGGCCTGCCCGAATACCATATTCGGCTTCATGCCGGATTTCTGCCAGGCGCGGTAGGTCATGACATCGAGCGGATTGGAGACGACCAAAAGCATGGTGTTGGGACAGTGAGCGTTGATCCCCGCCATCACCGAATCCATGATCTGGATGTTTGAGTTGAGCAGGTCCTCGCGGCTCATCCCCGGCTTGCGCGCCAGACCGGCGGTGATGATGATCAGATTCGAGCCCTTCGCAGCGGCGAAGTCATTGGAGCCCGTGACGCGCGTGTCGTACCCGCGCACCGGTCCGGCCTGTGTCAGGTCGAGCGCCTTGCCCTGCGGCATTCCCTCGACCACGTCGATCAGGACCACGTCACAAAAATTCGCCTCGGCCAGATACTGCGCGCAGGCCGCGCCGACATTCCCCGCTCCTACAACCGTGACTTTCTTCTCCATTGGATCCCCTTTCATCCCCCGCCGATCGGCGGACGTTCGAGACTATACGTGCCCAGCTACCCATTCGCCGTGTATCACAGTCATCGTCGACTGAACCGTCTCAGGCGCGTTTGATGGTGGTCAGTGCCGCATCCTCAACCACCAAAACACGCGGCCTCGGACCCACGCGCTCCAATGCCCATGGCAGGGCCTGGTCGACCGAGGAGAACGGCTCGTAGCCGTAGCGCGCCACCTCGTCGGGTGCAATGTCGGTCACGGCACACAGACTAAAGCGCGCCCGGGCACGGGCCGTGCGCACCAACTTGTGCAGCCCGATGGTGTACGGACGATCCTCCAGCCCCAGCCACCGGGTCGGATCGGGATAAGCCTCGATCAGTCGGGTGTAGAACGAAGCGCCGATTCCCTCGGGACACGGGGCGGTCACGATCAGAACACCGCCGTCGCGCACGCCCGCCTGGGAGAGTTCCCACCCTTTCATGGTCTGATAGAGATTGAGGTCCAAGGGCGGGTGCACAGCCGAGATCACGATGTCATAGGGCTGTCCGATCGCAACGACATAGAAATCGTCGGCGGCCCGGCACGCCTGAGTGAACGTGGCGTCCACGTCACCGGCGAAGGCGGCCGCCACCCGATCATCGCGGTCCAGAACCACCTGAAAGGCCCATATCTTGCGGTGCTCGAAGAACCGCGTGCGCTCATGGATGTACTGCCGCACCGGGTTGTCATCGACACGCAACGGCGCGGCCGCCGATGAGACGGCGCCCGCATGCGAGCGCTCCACCGTCTTCGCACCCGCCAACCCTGGGATGATCGCCTTGCGGCCGCCGGTGTACCCGGCGAAGAAATGCGGCTCGACCGAAGTCAGCAGAATCCATCGGTCGGCCTCCAGCACGGCCCGATTCACAGTGACCTGTTTATCCCCGTCGACGGGGCCATGGGTGGCATCATCATAGCCATGGTGGACGAGATACCGACCGCGCACCACCGGCAACAGATCTCCGAAGAGGATGCGTTCTTCCTCGGGACTGGGGGCGCGGTGCAGACCAGTGGCGACAATGACCCGCCAGTGGCCTGTCTGCGACAGCGACGGGAGCAGCAACGCCAGCATGCGCGCGGTCGGCGTCGAGCGCGTCGCATCGTTCACGACGACCAAGGGCGACTGGGCGCCGCGCAGGAATTCGCTGAGCGAAGGCGCATCACAAGGCGACGCCAGAGCTTCTGCCATCACGGCATCGCCAAACCGCGTGGCGGCACGGCGCCCGACCACGTCGACATGTGCATCCGCGGGTAGACGCAGAGGCAGGGAGCGGGGGCCGTAGCGGATCGAAACGGTCGGTACTGACATCGATGTCATCCAATCCCTACGAAGGCGAATATACGGGCACCGTTGTCAGGAAAAACACAGCCGCTCGCCGGAGGCACGGTTTTTGACATTACCGGCCGGCTGATCTCCTCAACGATGACGCAAAAAGGCCCGGACCGTAGTCCGGGCCTTTGCCTCCCCCCTCGTCGAGTCGTCCAATCAGCGCGGTCGGAGGAGCTCCAATCCCATCCCGGATGAGTCGATCATCCAGTTGCACTCGATCGTTTCGGTACGTCGGTTCCAAGTCACCGGCGAGGTGACCGGCAGCGGGACACGGATCGCCACAGTGGGGTTGACAGCCGAGAGCTCGTCGTCAACAGTGGGGCAGTCATCTCCCGGAATCATGACGCTGTAGTCGATCACCGTCCCCGTGGAGCCGGAGCGGATATCGTCCAGCCAGACCCCGCCACCCCAGCGAGACGTTTCCCCGGCCCGGAGAATGATCACCGCATGCGTCGAGAAATCGACCGCCACACCGCCCCACCACGGCGGCATCGGCACCGGTTGACCGCCGACCATCGAATCGCCCGGCATGGGGTCGTGCGGCATGACCACGCTGTCGCCCTGCCACTCCATCGAGTCAGGCCGGTTGACCCAATGATCATACCAGCGGACCGAATCGCAGGCGACGGCGGTGTTGATCCACTCGGCGAATTGCAGCGAATCGGTGATTACGACCTCATCCGGGCCGAGATCACAGGCCGCGTCCGTGTAGTAAATCGTTTGTGGTTCATTGAGATCCGGCCCCCAGCTACAGTTTCGCTCTAAGTCGTGACGGTCCCAAGTCACTGGCTCGGTCACCGGACGCGGCACCAGCACCGCGATTGTTGGCGACCCCGGAGTCATCATCTGGGGACGCTCCATCAAGGCACAGCATTCCTCGGAGAGAGTCAGGACATCATACGACACGACAGTACCGCCACCGCTGCTCTCGACTCCGGTCACCGATATGTACCGGGCGCATCCCGCTCCGGAATCGGGGGCCAGAGCGATCACGATGACCACATTGCGCGAGAAATCGACCTCGGGCGCTTCGGGAATGCAGCGATCACATGGCAGCGTATCGATGATCGTGGTGTCGACGGTGTTCGTATCGACGATGATCGGATCGGCGAAGCGGTAGTCAATCGGGAGACTATCGAACCGCACCCCCGGCCTGGCAGGCACGCGAGTTCCAGAACTGTCCTGTCCCATCGGCCCGCGCGGCCCCTGAGGATGGGAATCATCGGGACCCATCGGTCCGCGCCAGAGGCAGGAATTGGTCGCCTCCCACCAGACCTTCCAATCGGTCTCGTTGTCGATGACCCGCTGGGCCGGTTGGTTGGCACAATCGATGTCCGAGTAGAAGATCGGGACAAAGCCGACGAGGGAATCAAAGATGGGATTCTCGGGGCCGGATTCACCCGGTCCCCCGCGGAATGGATCGTCTCCGCTTTGGCGTCCGCCACCGGCCAGCGGGGTGTACTGATTGTGCGGCTTGGTGGGGTTGCTGCCGCTGCAACCGGCGATCAAGGCCAGCGCCACGGCTGCCAATGCGAGCGATCCTCGACGCATAGTCACTCCTCTCCCCTTCCCTGTGTGCCGACTGGCTGACACAGGTCACCACCGGATTATACCGCCGGCCGACGCCGATATTCCCGAAATGACAAGAGACAGAGGCGACAGGCCCTCGCCCCCCGACTCAACTTGGCGAAGCCAACACCTACAGCTGTCAGCGGTGCGGCACGCTCAGGCCGAGTCGCTTCCGGGCAAGAAAGAGGTCTCCACTGACGGGGAAATCGTCGGCGTCGCCACAGAACTTCGGGACAGCCCTCGATATAATCGATCCGCAAACACGCGTGTTTCTGCCAGTTCACGATCAAGGAAGCTTCGCAGGGTACCCGGCGGCGTCTCTGCGGCGCCCGCGCCTTTACGAATGCGCCAGCGGTTGTGATTCCTTCGCATGTACAACTCCTCAGGACGGTGTCACTGCTCCAGTATCGGCAGTTTCCGGAAGAGATACGAGTTCTACCACCTGCGCTCTTTGACCTATCAAATTGACGAACCCCTTGGCCGCTTGCCGTTCCTTCCCATCGAAATAGCGAGCCTGAAACCCCATCTCTTGCAGCTCGGCGCAGTTGATGGCGTAGTCATGCGATGGATAGCGATAGACAAGCCTATCAAGGACTTCCGCGCGTTTATCCTCTTCCCACCTCGCGAATCTGCGGAGCAGGCGGTCCCCATAGTCCTTGCCGATTGACAGTGCGCGGCTGTACTCCCCGAGCTTTTCCGGGTCAAGCTGACGAAACAGTGGATCCGTGGTGACCTTCACAAACTCAGTCGCATGCCGGAGGCACTCGTCCAGACCCATTCCTGATCGCTCAGCAATCATCTTCACGGCTAGGTCCAATGTCTCCAATGAGAATCTCTGGAGTTGCTCGAGCGTCTTGAACGGGTTCAGTGCAGAGGTGAAGCCACGCTTCCCCCCACGCTTCGTCTCCAGTATCTGAGTGTCGAGCGGCCCGAGCTCGGCAAGCTCACCCAAGACCATCTCGTCGGCGCCGATGCATAGAAGTGTCGCGGCACTCTTGGCGAAAAACGGCACACAGGCGGTCAGTCTCTTCGTCCGGTTTCTGAGAAGGTTGCAGATTTGATAGGCCGCATTCACGTCCCCACCGCCTGAATGGATGACGATGTCGAGTTCCCGAAAACTCCGATCCTCCAGCAAAAGCTGTAGTTGATAGACATTGACCAACTCCAGCGATTCAGGAAGGAAGAGAAACACCGCGGAACGCCCTCTTGCTTCCGCGAAATCCCGAAGCTCCTGCGGATGCACCGCCACTTTCTTCTTTCCATTCTTCATGGCTTGTTCCATCGGTTGTACCAGTGCGTCCAGATGTAATGAAGCGTGCAGTCACTTGCAGCGCAAGTCCTCACCGAAAAAGAACTCTATTTCCGTCGCGGCGTTCTCCGGTGAATCGGAGGCATGGACAGAGTTGCGTTCCAGATCGAGCGCCAGGTCGGACCGCAGCGTGCCGCAGGCCGCCTTCTTGGGATCGGTGGCGCCGATCAGCGTGCGCAGATCAGCCACCGCGTTGTCTTTTTCGAGGACCATCGGCACGATCGGTCCGGAGGACATGAAGCGGCACAGTGAATCGAGGAACGGCTTTCCCTCGTGGACAGCATAGAATTTCCGCGCCTGCTCCGGCGACAAACGTCGCAGACACAGCGCCCGCACGACAAAGCGCGCCTGTTCGAGGCGGCGGATGATCTCGCCGATCAGGTTCCGTCCCGTGGCATCAGGCTTGATGATCAGGAGCGTGCGTTCGGACATTCTCGCCTTTCTCGAGTGCCCCACCCGCAGGGTGGGATGGTTCACACGGTGATGTCTGACGGTTGTGATTGGGCGACGGCCGGACTCCCACCCTTCGGGTGGGACACGGAACCGTTATCGTTCCCAATTACCGGCTGCGTTTGCGCGCCGGTTTCTTCTTTGTGGCCGTGCCTTTGGGCCGGCTGACCTTGCGCTCGCGGGACACTGTCTTGGTCTTCTTGGCGGTGGGACGTTTGTCGGCACGCCGGCTGGGGGCAGCCGCCAGTTTCGGAGCTGTGGGCACCACAATCGAGCGCGCCTTCTTTCGGGCGGCACGATTCTTCAATTCCGCGGCGACCATCTCGGCGATCTCGGCCGGCGATTCGGCGACTTCCACACCGGCGGCGCGAAAGGCGGCGATTTTCTCCGCCGCGGTCCCGGAACCGCCGGCGATGATGGCACCCGCATGCCCCATGCGCTTGCCCGGTGGGGCCGTGCGTCCGGCGATGAAGGCCACCACCGGTTTGGTCATCTGGCGCTGGATGAAATCGGCGGCGATCTCTTCATCGTTGCCGCCAATCTCGCCGATCAGCACCACCGCCTCCGTCTGACGATCGTGCTCAAAGAGCGCCAAGGCATCGACGAAACGGGTACCGATGATCGGATCGCCCCCGATGCCAAGGCAGGTCGATTGTCCCAGTCCGGCCTTGGTCAGGTGGTGCACGACCTCGTAGGTGAGCGTCCCTGAGCGCGAGACCACGCCGACCGAACCCTTCTTGTGGATCGGCCCCGGCATGATCCCGACTTTGCAGACTCCGGGTGAGATCACCCCGGGACAGTTGGGTCCGACCAGACGGACCCCGGCGATCTCGAAATAGCGGCTGACGCGCAGCATGTCGTTGGCGGAGACGCCCTCGGTGATGCAGACGACGAGCTTGACGCCCGAGTCGGCGGCCTCATAGAGCGCATCGACGGCGAACCGGGGCGGCACATAGATCACCGATGTGTTCGCGCCGGTGCGGCGGACCGCCTCTCCCATCGTGTCGAACACCGGCACGCCCTCGATGGTCGTCCCCCCTTTGCCGGGCGTCACCCCCGCCACGACTTTCGTGCCGTACTCGATCATCTGCCGGGTGTGAAACGACCCATCGCGTCCGGTGATCCCCTGGACCGCCACGCGCGTTGTCTTGTCAATCAGTATGCTCATGTTCCATCCCTTCAGCCATGACGTCAAGAGCACAGGGCTCCTGACCTACAACCTCACGCGGCCTGACGCGCCAGCTCGATTGCCTGCTGGACCACCGCCTCCATCCCCGGCGCCACCGGCAGATGGATCTGCTCCAGGATCGTCTTGGCCTCCCGCTCATTCGTTCCGGTCAGACGAACCACGATCGGCACCTTCGGCTTCAATTGTCGGACGGCCTGAACGATCCCGCGGGCGACATCATCGCAGCGTGTGATTCCCCCGAAGATGTTGAACAGGATCGCGCGCACATTCTGATCGCGCAAAATGATGCGCATCGCCGCCATCACCTTCTCCGGACTCGACGACCCGCCGATGTCGAGGAAGTTCGCCGGCTCGGCGCCGAACCGCTTGACCATGTCCATCGTCGCCATCGCCAACCCGGCGCCGTTGACCACGCAGCCGATGTTGCCATCGAGCTTCACAAACGACAGATCGTTGGCCTTGGCCTCGACCTCGGCCGCCAATTCGCTGTCCGGATCGCGCAGCGCTTCCCACTCGGGGTGCCGCCAGGCGGCGTTATCGTCGAAATTGATCTTGGCGTCGACCGCCAACACCTTGTCACCCGGGGTCACGACCAGCGGGTTGATTTCCACCAATGAGCAGTCATGCTGCCAGAACACCTGCACCAGACGACCGATGATGTCGGAGGCCTGTTGAATCACCGACGGTGTGTCGTAGACCGCATACGCGACGCGACGCGCCTGGAACGGCTGGAAGGGCAGCAGCGGATCGAGCGGCAACTTGACGATCTTTTCGGGGAAGCGACGGGCGACTTCCTCGATGTCCATCCCCCCGGCGGCCGAGACGATCAGGACGGGGCGTCGGATGCTGCGGTCAATAACGACGCCGACGTACGCCTCCGAGGCGATCTCCACCGCCTCGGCAACGAGCACTTTCTTGACGGTGAGGCCCTTGATATCCATGCCGAGAATCGCGGCGGTGTGATGTTCGGCCTCAGCGGCGGTGCGCGCCAACTTGACGCCCCCGGCCTTGCCCCGTCCGCCGACATGCACCTGGGCTTTGACCACGACTGTCCCCTTGACTTCCCCGGCGATGGTGCGCGCCTCTTCCGGCGTGGACGCCACACGGCCCCGCGGGACGGCGATACCGGCGGAGGCGAAGATGTCCTTCGCCTGGTATTCATGTATCTTCATGCTGCACTCCCCTGTGTCATCTTAGACACGTGATGTCCCGAGGTCCGCACGTCGAGTCTACGACGCGCCGCAGTCGGCGACAGCGGATTGAAGTTAGCGGTGAGACGCGGTGACAACAACAGGATTCACATTGCGGCCGGCGTTTGCCGGGGACCGGCTATTCCTTGGCGTTCAAGAGCTTGCGAGCAATCTCCAGAAGCGCCTCGCGGGTATTTGTCACCGGGTCATCCAAGACAGCTTCCAGAAGCTGCGAGAGGACCCAGCCGATACGCGGGCCCGGCCGCATGTCGAGCTCACGAATCAGATCATTCCCGTTGATCGCCAGGTCCTTCAGACCGAACGGCGATTTGCGGTTGATCTCATCGGTGATCCGTCGTTCCAGCTCGTCGACGTCGTCGGTCCGTCCGCCTCTCCCCTGCGCGACCACGTCGGCGCGACGCAGATCGAGCAGATCGTAGACGAGCTCCGGGCCGACCGTGCGGATCAACCGTCGCACGCCCTTGTCGGTGAGTGATGTCGTGAACATGTGCCGATCCACGAGACGCGACACTTCCTCGCCGAACTCATGGGGATAGCGAAGCCGGGCCAAGAGACGTTGCGTGGTGCGGGCACCGCGTTTCTCATGACCGTAGAATGTCGCCTTGTCGCCGTCGACTTCCTTGCACTGCGGCTTGTTGATGTCATGGAGGAGACAGGCCCAGCGCAACCGCAGACGCGGCGGCGCTGCATCGACCGTGTACAAGGAGTGTTCGAAGACGTTGTAGGCGTGATACCCACCCGGTTGATCGACCCCGACGGTCTCCACCAACTCCGGTAGGAAACGCCGCAGAGCACCCAGCTCTTCCAGCAGGCGAAACCCGACGGAGGGCGTGCTCGCCATCGTCAGCAGCTTGTTCAACTCCTCGGCGATCCGTTCGGCGCTCACGGTGGCGACGCCAAAGGCGGCCGCGCGCATGGCATCATGGGTCGCCGGATCGACGGTCAGATGGAACCGTGCGGCAAACTGCGCCCCACGCAGGATGCGCAGCGGATCCTCCTCAAACGCCGCCGGGAAGACCATGCGCAGGACGCGATGTTCCAGATCGGCGCGTCCGCCGGTTGGGTCGATGATCTCCCCGGTGGCGCAGTCGGACGCCATCGCGTTGATCGTGAAGTCGCGGCGTCGCAGGTCGGTTTCCAACGGCAGACCGGGGTCGAAGTCGACGTCGAAATCGGTGTGGCCGACGCCGGTGGAGCGCTCCGAACGCGGCAGGGCAATGTCGTGTGTCGCGGCGGGCCCGGCACCTTCGACGGCAGGGGTGAACTTGATGATGCCAAAGGAACGACCCACGAGGTTAACGGTCCCATGTCGCCGCAGAATCCGCTGCAATCGCTCCAGAGGAATGCGACGCACGAGATAGTCGCGGTCCTTACGCGGCATATCGGCGCCCGATTGCCGGGCCAAAAAGCGGTCCCGCACCGACCCGCCGACCTCGTAGACTTCACCTTCGGCGAGGAGTTCGGCCAGCCACGGGAGCGCTGATGTTGTCGGTACGTCCATCAGGGAAAGGACATGTGGCCCTGACGCTTGTCAGGGTTTGCGAATATCATACCCTGACCAAGGTCAGGGCCACCGGTCGTGCCACTGACCTTGGTCAGTGCAGAGCCGGGTGCATGATCGCCATTCACGGACCAAGGTCCGTGTCGCACAGGCGCTACCCCGGCACGATCCGTGTTCCCGCCTTCCCATCAAGGGCATCGGCGGCGGCGGCGATGGAAGTGATCAGAACCTCCTGTCCGCCACCTTCGAGAAACTGAATCGCCGCTTCGATCTTGGGACCCATGCTCCCCGGCGGGAAGTGACCATCCGCATAATATCGTCGCGCCTCCGAAACCGTCATGCGGTCAAGGACACGTTGCGTCGGTTTCCCGAAATCGAGCGCCACCTGATCGACCTCTGTAAGGATAATCAGGATCTCGGCACCAATCGCATGACCGAGAACCGCTGAAGCGCGGTCCTTGTCGATAACAACGTCCAGACCTTCGTAAGTACCGTCATCCTCCAGATACACCGGGATGCCGCCGCCACCGGCGGCAACGACGATGGTGCCATCCTCGACCATGGCACGGATGACCGGCCCCTCGACAATTCCGGTCGGGATCGGCGAGCCAACCACGCGCCGCCAGCCCCGATTGCCGTCGCGTTTGACCGTCCAGTTACGTTCGGCGGCGAAGCGCTTCGCCTCCTCCTCAGAATAGAACTGCCCAATGAACTTCGAGGGATCGGCGAGCGCCGGGTCGTGACGGTCGACAATCACCTGTGTGATGATGGTCGCCACCGGTCGGTCGAGCCGCTCGCGCATCAGACGATTCTGGAGCGACTGCGCGATCATGTACCCCATGCCGCCTTCGGTGTCGGCCACGCAGACTCCGAGCGGGAGGATCGGCGCCTTGTCGCGCGCCAGTTCGATCCGCAACAGGGCATTGCCGACCTGCGGACCATTGCCGTGGCTAATCGCCAGATTGTAGCCGCGCTTCACCAGCGGGATGATCGCCGCCAGCGATTCGCGCGTGTGCCGGAACTGGTTGGCGATCGTGTCCGCCTCGCCTTTGCGGGAAATCGCATTCCCGCCGAGGGCGACAACGGCTTTGGGGGCGTCGGTGATCATGTGTTTTCGTAGGGTGGGCTCTGCCCACCGTTATGTCAGGAAAGAGGTGGGCGGAGCCCACCCTACAGACAGTCTCGGGTAGGGGCGCGGTCTCCGCGCCCTTCTTCCATTGTGGGCGGGGAAACCCCGCTCCTACCAATTCACGCGCGGCGCTCCCTCAAACCGCCGCTTGTACACCAAGGCCCCCAACATGCCGAAGAGAAAGCCCCCGACATGCGCCATGTAGGCGACACCGCCGCCGCTCGATGTACCGATCGTCGGCACGGAGAATAGCAACTGCATCGCAAACCAGATTCCCAGAAACGCCAAGGCCGGAATCCACACCATCCGCACGAAGAATCCCAACCACAGCAGCGTCAGGACGCGGGCACGGGGGAAACGCAAGGCATAGATTCCCAGGATTCCGGAGACCGCCCCGGAGGCGCCGACCAACGGCACCTGCGTGTTCGGCCCGGTCAGAACAAAGAGCAACACCGCGCAGACCCCGGAAAGAAGATAGAAGATGAGGAAGCGGATGGGGCCGAGACGATCCTCGATGTTGTTCCCAAAAATCCAGAGATAGAGCATGTTCCCGCCGAGGTGCATCCAGCCGCCGTGCAGGAACATGCTGGTGAAGATCGTAGCAACCGCCGGGAAGCTCACCTGCGGCGACAGCTCGATGCGGTGCGTGAGTTCATAGGGAATCAGACCGAATTTCATCACGAACGCCTCGGCATACGGCCCCTGCGCGGTCTGGTAGAGGAAGACCAGCACATTGGCCACGATCAGGGCAATGGTCACATACGGCTTGCGACTGGTCGGATTATCGTCGCGGAGCGGGATCATGGCGTGGTCCGGAACACGCGCGTGAATGAACTCTGGTTTCCCATGCGATCCTGGGCGGTGATCTCTACCCGGTGCTCTCCCCGATCTAATTCCCAACGCGGCCGGGCCATGGCGGTTCCCAGATCGGGGTCGTACTCGACCGGTACCCAGCGGCCGTCGATCGTCATACGCACATCGGCATCGGAGCCGAGGCCCGACAAGTCATCTCCCAGAACAAAGCGTATTGTCGGACGCCGTTCCTTGATCGTGGCCCCTTTGCCGGGCGTCACTTTGCGAATCGAAGGCGGTGTCGTGTCCACCAGCAGTGCATATGATCCCGTGCGCGGAATCGTCGCACTGATCGTCCCGGCATCTGTGTCGCGATCTTTGCCGGCGAAGTCCCAGCCGGCGGTCTTGCCGAGATAGCGGTAAATCGCCAGTTTGTCCGTGGGTGCATTGACTGACGCCGACGAGATCGACAGTCGGGCATCGCGGGCCAGCGGGATGTCGGCGGGGGCGAATTCATAGAAAGGCGTCATTGCGCTTGCTGCATTCCCCTTGGAGGCGAGACGCAACACCAGGAAGGTCGATTCATACAGACCATCCGGCCCGATGGTGACCGAGGCCGCGCCGTCCGGGCTGGGCAACGTGCCGCCTTCCTCTGACGCCACCGCCATCCAAGAAAGTGGCACAGTACGCCGTCCGATCGCGCCACCGTCCTTGGCGTCGAGCCACACCGTGTCCAGTCCGGGCAGTGCGGGGATCCAGAAGCTCCAGACTCCTTGACGACCCGGCCATCCGGGCAGGCAGCGATTCCCCACGGCTACCGGACAGTAGTCCTTGCCGGGCGTAGTACCAGTCCGCGAGAGAACCAGTCCGTTCCACGCCGGCTCAATATCGAACGTGTCGTGTGCGGCTTGAGCATCTCTCACCGGACCGGGTTTGTCGACCGGCAGCAAGCGAACCGCGGCTACAGTGCGATTGCCGGCGGCGTCTTCGACTTCGACACTGATTGTGCTGGTATCGCCATCAGGCAGCGACCTACCGGTCACCAGCCAACCGTCATCGACCACGCTCGTGTACTCCCACAGCGAGTTGCCCTGGCGGCGGAACAGACAGATGGCACGCGGGTCGATTCCCGGCTTGGGATCGTAGACTCGCTCCAAGTCGATCAGACGCGTCTGATCGTAGTTGATTGAGTCGTAGCGCACTTCACAGGCGGGCTCGCCATTGGCGAGCAATAGAACCTTGTATGGGGTGATGATGCCGCCCGTCGAGTCAACACGGTCCCTGACCAGCACAGCCACACCGACCTCTCCCGAAACAGGAATCGCGGCGCGTTTCATAACGTCGGCAGTCGGCAGAGTCACCGGAAGAAGTGATCCATCGACCATCGACGGCTCCGCGGTCAAGTCCTGCGGCTGCCGCGGGACGAAAGTCAGCGAGACGATAGTCGGCGAGATTTTGTCCGTCTGAGGGAAGACCCAGGCGATCGGATTGATCGGTCGATTCCCGTCGGTGCGGAGTTCGAAATGCAGATGCGGCGGGCCGACCCCGGTCTGCCCGGTCTTGCCAATCACCTCGCCACAGGCGACCGGGAGTTGACCGGGAGCGGGCAGGAGGTTCTGCTGGTACCGCTCTGAGGCGTATTGCTCCTCTTCGACATAGGCCGCAATCGCCGGGGAGAAATCTGACAGGTGGCCATAGACGGCGACGCCGCCTTGCGCCAGTCTGACATAGACCGCCTTCCCGTAACCCCACCACGAGGTCGAGACGCGCATCACCCAACTCGAGTCGGCGGCACGCACCGGCAGTCCCTCCCGACCGTCGGTCGAGATATCGATCCCGCCATGAAAATGCCGGGCACGATAGTCGCAGAAACCGGCCGTGATCCGGTCATGCCCATCGAGCGGCCAAACCAGCGTCCCCGGCCGGGGGGCACCCGCCAAGGCGGAAACGGCAGAAACCGACACCAAGAGCAGGGCAACCGATGATGACAGGGCTCTCACAACGCGACCATAAGACCGGTCCCGGCGGTTGTCAACGCCTTTGGGAGAGGGCTCTGCGTACAGGTTGTCATTGCCGGGGTCGAGAAGGGCAAAATCGGTGGTGTGGCGGGGAGGGGATTGATGTATACTTGAAAGTCTGGGCCGGTTGCGCCGGACTCAGCAGGGGCCAATATTACGAGGGAAGGACATCTGCTGATTGAACGTCCAAAGCAGCATTAACGTGGGAGTGGACTGATCATGGTCATGAGGGTCATGCGGGCGGGGACCAAGCCGATCCTGTGGATCGTGGTGGCCGCCTTTGTGGGGACGATCATCTTCGCCTGGGGGATGGAGTTCACGAGCCGTCCGGGAGCGCGCGGCGTCATCGGCGAGGTCGACGGCGAGGAGTTGAAGTACGACGATTACTCGCTTCTGTATCAGAACGCCGTGGCACAACAACAGGATCAGCAGAAGGAATTGACCGACGAAGACTTCCTGCGGCTCCGGGACGACGTCTTCAACCAGATGGTCGGCAGCCGTCTGCTCCGCCGCGTGACCGAACAGGCCGGTCTGCAGGTGTCCAACCGCGAGCTGGCCGAGCACCTGCGCCGCTTCCCGCCGCAGGAGATCCGCACGGTCGAGTTCTTCCAGACCGACGGCAACTTCGACTACAGCAAGTACCTTCAGGCGTACCAGAATCCCGATCCACAGCTCTGGATACAAATCGAGGCGCTGGTCCGCCCCCGCATCCTGCAACAGAAGCTGTACGAGTATGTGACGTCGGGGGTCACCGTCGATGATGCGGAAGTGCGGGAGATGTACGATGCGGCGATGGAAAAAGTCCGCATCCGGTACATCCTGGCCTCCCTCCAGACCTTCATGGACTCGGCCGGGACGGTCGACAGCGCCGCGGTGGAGCAGTACTACCGCGATCATCAGGAGCAGTTTACGCATGGCGACCGGGCGCAGTTGACCTACGTGTTTTTCGAGCACAAGCCGTCGGCAGTGGACTCCGCCGAAGTGCAGCGCGAGGCTTTGGACCTGTCGCGTCGGGTCCGCGGCGGCGAGGATTTCGCGGCGCTGGTGCGCCAGTACTCGGAGGATGTCAGCACCACCGATGGGGACCTGGGTTGGTTCGGCAAAGGGGCGATGGTGCGTCCCTTCGAGGATGCCGCCTTTGCTCTCGACTCGGGGCAGGTCTCCGAGCCGGTTCTGTCGCGGTTCGGGTACCACGTCATCAAGGTGATGGGCCGTCGCGGCAGCGGCGATTCCCTGCAGGTGAATGCCGCGCACATCCTGTTAAAGGTCACGGCGACCAGCGGGACATTGTCTGATCTTCGGCTCCAGGCGGAGCAGCTGGCGGAAGACGCGAAGTCGGAGGAATTCGATTCCCTCGTCACCCGGCGCGGGTTGCGGTTGCGGAAAAGCGGGCTGTTCGAGCGCGGGCAGGACATCGCCGGGATCGGCAATAATGCCGCCATCTCCGAATTCGCCTTCAACAACAAGCCCGGCACTGTCTCGGGCGTCTTCGATATACCGGGGAACTATGTGGTCGTGAGGGTGTCGCAGCGCGACGTGGCGGGAGTTGCCCCGCTGTCGGAAGTCAGCACCCGCATTCAAAGCCGTCTGCGCAGTGAGGCGGCCCAGCAGAAGGCCTATGAATCGCTGGTGCCGATCGCCGACCAACTGGCGACCGCGCCCTCCTTCGCCGAGGCCGCCACGCGTCTGGGCCAGAAGGTCGACTCAACCGCGGCCTTCGGGCGGTACGACTCGGTCGATCCGTTCGGTGATGATCCCGCCTTCCGCGGTGCCGCCTTCGCACTGGCCCGAAGCGGGAAGAGCATCTCGCCAGCCACCAAGGTCGGGCGTGGTGCGGTCGTGATGCATCTGATGCAGCACATCCCGGCCGACCCGCAGATCTATGCCGAGAAGCGCGACTCAATCATGACAGCAACGTTGCAGAGTAAGCAGCAGATGGCCTTCAACGGGTGGTACACACAGTTGCGCCGTGACGCCGACGTGAAGGACTTCCGCTACCAGATACCGGGCGAGTATTAAGCTTTGTCTTTGGTCGTGTGAGCCCCGGAGGGGCGAAAGGCAATAGCCCCCGGCGTCAGCCGTGGGTTTGTCGTTTCAACTCATCCTGTTGTCGGGTCCCAGATCCATGTAGGGTGCGTCCTGTGGACGCACCGCCTCCCTGACGGTGCGTGCGGAGCACGCACCCTACGATTCTGAGAACCCGTGCCGCCGTGAGTTGACGAAACCTGCAGGGGCGAGGTCTCCTTGCCCCTCCAACTCAGAGCGGCCTTTCAAACCGCAGCGCCTCCCCGCCGTCCTCGTAGTAGTCAGCCGTCCTCCCGACCAGAGCGTATCGGGAAGTCGCGTACAGACGCCGTGCCGAGACGTTCTCGACGCGGACTTCGAGTCGCAACGAACGGCAGCCCTGCGCTCGCGCCACCTGCTCGCACTGGTGCAACAATCGCCGCGCGATCCCCCGGCCGCGATGGCCCGGGTGCACGGCGATGGAGTACAGCCGCGCGACCCTTGATCCGCGTCGAAAGACAACGACGGCGGCGGCGCGCACGTTCCCGCGTGATGCCTCCACCAAGACGACGGCGTGCGCGGTCGTCAGCAGGTAGCGCCAGCGCCGCCGCGGGAACTTGTCCCCGGCGAACGCGCATTCCTCGATCTCCATGATGGCATCGAGATCGGCGGTGGTGGCGGGGCGGATCACAGAACGTGAGGGGCTTTGGTGAACCCGTCGGACTGAGCGTGCGTCGGGCGCGTCACAGGGACCGTGGGCCGTCGCATCAGATGGGTGACGATCCGGGCGTAGACGTCCGGCGCGTAGCGATCTTCCTCCTCGGCATTGATCGTCGGGTTGTCGTTGACTTCGATCACGACGACATCGCCGTTGGACTGTTTGAGATCGACGCCGTACAGACCGCCCCCGACGGCGCGCGCCGCGGCGATGGCGGTGGCCACGATCGCCGGCGGCGTTTCGGCCAGCGGCACCGGCTCGACTTTGGCCATGACCATGTGCCCGTTCACCGTGGCCTGGATCTTAAACGTCTCATCCGGGATCATGTAGCGACAACAGAAAAGCGGCTCTCCGGCCAAGATGCCGACACGCCAGTCGAAGGTGCTGGCAATGAATTCCTGGGCGACGATGCGCTCGGCGCGGTGCAGGAAACGCCGCCCGATCCGCACGAACTCATCGGCCGTCGTGACGCGCTCGACGTGAGACGAGAAACTCGTGTTCGGGGCCTTGAGGACGATCTGCCGCCCGATGTCCGCGAACAACTGCTCGGCGATCGCCGGCTCGATCTGGTCGGCGGTGAGGATGGCTGTGCGCGGAACAGGGACGCCGTGCCGCATCAGGCGGCGGTACATGTGAACCTTGTCGCAGCAGATGGCGATGGAACGGGAATCGTCGAGTGTCGGCTTGCCGTGCATCTCGGCGATGCGCGCCGCGACGTAGGTGGCGTTCATCGGATCGGTGAGGGCGCGAATGAAGAGGGCGTCGTAGCGCGGGATCCGTCGCAACTCGGGTCGGAAGAGGAAATGGATGTCATGTCCGAGGGCCTCGGCGGCCATACGGAAACGCAGCAACGCCTCCAGCTCCTCGGAGCGATTGATCGTCGCGCGCTCGACCAGGACTGCCAGTCTACCCACGCATCCTCCGCACCAAGTCGTCGGCCCAGCGCCGCTCCTGCGCCGTCAGCGTCCGCCAGGGAAGCATGCCGATGGCTGAGAACTGGAGGACCGGCCCGGTGCGGAGCAGCCGCACCGCCGCCACCGGCACCGAGAAGACCGCGTACACCAGCGATGCCCAATCGGCATAATCGGGCCGCTCGGTTCGCCCCGCCACCATGCGCACCTCGACCAACTCGGTGGCCTCATGGATGCGTTGCACGCAGAACGTGTACTTGAAATTCCAACTCAGTTGCTTGGCGGCCGTGGCGCATTCCACCTCGGTCCGCACCACCGCGAATCGCCGCGAGAAGGGATTGACCGCGTCGACGACCGCCGGCGGCTGGAAGTACTCATTGGTCAGAAACCAATCCGGGACCGGCAGCCCCGCCATCGCCGCCTTCTCCAATGCGACCGGGACGATGTAGGCATCCAGCGCGTCCGCGCAGGACGGCGACGACAATGCCGCGCCGGCCAGCTCGGCATCCTGGCAGCGGTAGTACTCTTCGGTCAGGTATTCGTAGTTGCCGCTGACATTGACCAGCGGCGTGGGCGGAGGTTCGTCGTCCTGCTCCTTCATGCATTCCCCGATTTGGTGGCCCGCGGGTTGAAGGCGTCGGTCAATTCCACACCGTCCTCGGCGGAAAAGATGCGGTACTTGTCGGGCGCCAGGAGTTGGTCGGTTTCCAGGATGATCTCCCGTTTGGCGATCTTGCGGAGGCGCTTGAGGCGGACCTCTTTCTCCTCTTGCAGGTATTCGGCCTGGTGCGGATGCAGGACCAGAAGAAAACGACGTACGTCGGTGGCGACGCGCGCGCGGGTGAACCAGCGCTCCAGTTTCGCGGCCAACGTCTCGGTCGACAGGACGCGGCCGGTGCCCTCGCAGGTCGGACAGGGCGAGGTCAGGGCGGTCGTGATCGACGGGCGGATGCGCTGCCGCGTCATCTCGATCAACCCATATTCGGAGATCGGGGCAATCGAGTTCTTCGCCTTGTCGCGCGCGAAGGCCAGCTTGAACTCTTCATAGACCCGCCGGCGATTGGCGTGATGCATCATGTCGATGAAGTCGACGATGATCAGACCGCCGATGTCGCGCAGGCGCACCTGACGTGCGACTTCCTGGGCCGCCTGCAAGTTGGCGCGCAGGATCGTGTCCTCCTGCGAGGTCTTCCCGACGTAGCGCCCGGTGTTGACGTCGATGGTCACCATCGCCTCGGTCTGATCGATCACCAGGAACGACCCGCGCTTGAACCAGACCTTGCGCTCCATCATCTTCTCGATTTCCGCCTCGACGTTGTACAGGTCGAAGATCGGCACCTCGCCGTCGTAGTGCTCGATGCGTTCCTTCAGTTCCGGCGCCACCTTGCGGCAATAGCCGACGATTTCCTTGTACAGTTTCTTGTCGTCGACGACCAGCCGGACCACCTCGTCGGAGAAGATGTCGCGCATCATCGAGCCGGTGATGTCCAGCTCGCGGTAGAGACAGGCCGGGGCGCGCTTCTTGTCGGCATCCTTGCGGATCTGCTTCCAGGTCTTTAGTAGGTCCTTGATGTCGCTCTTGAAGTCCTTTTCGGTCGCCCCCTCCGATTCGGTGCGGGCAATGAGTCCGCATCCCTCGGGACGCAGGGGTTCGAGCACGGTCTTGAGACGGCGGCGCTCGGCCCAGTTCTGGATTCGCTTGGAGACGCGGACGTGCGTGTCATCCGGAACCAAGACGACGAAGCGGCCGGGAAGCGAGACATTGGTCGTCAGGCGCGCCCCCTTGGTCCCCAGCGGCTCTTTGACCACCTGCACCAGGAGGACCTGGTCTTTCTTGACGACCGATTCGATCGCTGTGCGCTTCCCTTTTTTCACCAGATCATGGGGCGGCTCGCCCTCGTCCTCGGATTCGCTGTCGAAATCGTCGTCCCCAAAACGGCCGATGTCAGACCCGTGCAGGAAGCCGGTGCGCGCCTCGCCCAGCTCCACGAACGCCGCCTGCATCCCGGGAAAGACGGAGGTGACGATTCCCTTGTAGATGCTCCCCGCCAACTTCGTGTCTTCGGGACGCTCATAGAACAACTCGACCAGCTTCCCATCCTCCTGGATGGCGATGCGGGTCTCGGCCTCGCCGACATTGATGATGATTTCTTTCTTGACCGGCGGCAGATCGACGGGAGGCGCTTCCCAACGAGGGCGACGGGGTTTTTGTGTACGTGTACGCTGTGGCCGGCGTGTGCGCGGTGGTTTCTCGGGATTCTCTTCGGTCATGCTCTTGTCAGTCCGTCCTTTGCCGGGGCCCATCAGGCCGGCGGCGCGATGCGGTCATTTCGTTGGATACGATGTCCGCGTACGAATTCGGCCCCCGTTTGTGCCCGTTTCCCCGGAGCCTGGAGCCGCTCAATGGCGACACGACCATCGGCGGTCGCCACGATTATACCCTGGCGCGGATCGGCCAGGACGATTTCACCCGGCTGATCCTCGGGTTGCCGGGGACCGGCATATCTGAGCGCGAGAACCTTCAACACCTGTCCGCCGATCCGGACGACGGCTCCGGGCTCGGGTGCCAGAGCACGAATGCGGTTGATGGCCTCAGTGGCGCTACCGGTCAGATCGAGGCACAGGTCGGCGGAGGTGATCTTCGGTGCCTGCGAGGTGCGCGCGTCATCTTGAGGGAGGGGCCGTGCTTGACCCGTGGCCAACAGGTCGAGCGTCGCGATCACCGCTTCCGCCCCGAGGTGCGCCAGACGATCGGCGAGTTGCCCGGCGTTCTCGTCGGGATCGATGTCGGTTGTCCTTTGGACCAGCACGGCGCCAGAGTCCACGGTCTTCGCCAGCAGGAATGTCGTCACACCGGTTTGCGTCTCTCCCGCCATCAGCGCCCGCTGAATCGGTGCCGCCCCGCGATAGGCGGGCAGCAGGGACGCGTGGAGATTAAGGGCATACCGCGGGATTGTAAAGACCGATTCCGGGAGAATGCGAAAGGCCACGACCACATAGACATCGGCCGGGAGTGTTCGCAGCGCGGTGATGAAGTCTGGTGCGCCCAAACGCTCGGGCTTAAGGACCGGCGCCAAGCCCACGTCCATGGCCCATCGGCCGACCGGAGTCGGTGTCAGGTGCTGCCCTCTCCCCTTCGGCTTGTCCATCCCAGTGACCAAACCGATCAACCGGTGGCGATCCGACGCGTTGATCGCGGCCAATGTGGGCAGGCCGAAGGAAGCAGTGCCGAAGAAGACGACGTTCACGATCCTGAAGTCCATTCTCAGCGGCCGCAAGAAGCGAACCGCCATCACCAACGTCGGGAGCGCTCCGCGGGCACGGCACGCCGTGCCCCTACGGTCCCGGACGTAGCATCATGATGTATCGCAAGCTCGCGTCACAACCTCGCAATCCCCGCGAGGTCTTGTACAGGACGCGGCGTGCCGTGCCCGTCACCGTCGATTGCCCGGCCGTTCGCTCTTCGACGTGAAAGCCCGCATGCGCTCCAGCACAAGGCGTCTCGTCGGGGGATCGACGCGGTCGATGAACAACCGCCCCTGCAGGTGATCGATCTCATGGAGGTAGGCCCGTGCGAGCATCCCCTCGGCTTCGCGTTCAACGGGTCGACCGTCACAATCGAAGGCGCGAATCGCCACCCAGCGTGGACGCGCCACTTCGATGAAGATCCCCGGGAAACAGAGGCAACCCTCCTCAGTGATCACCTCGCCATCGGTCGCCGCCACCACCGGATTGACCAGCACCTCGGCGGCGCCGCCGCGACGGATCATCCCCTCATCCACGGAAAAGACGCTCCACTCCGCGCCGATCTGGTTGGCCGCCACGCCGATGGCACGCTCGCGCGTCTGAATACGCAGGAGGCGCTCGGCCAACAGCCGCAGCGACCCGTCGAAGCCCGACACCTGGGCGGCGACCCGGCGCAGCACCGGATCGCCATAGAGAAGGATGTCGTCGCCGAGCTTATCGCCCATGGGAGGAGAATAAGAGGGGAGCGTCTTAACGGGCGTCGACCTTGCCGGCAATCGCCGACTTCAGGAACTCGATCTTTGTCTCGCTGCGGGAGTCATCCCCAACCCGCAATGTGACCGTATTGTCACTCATGCCGACAATCGTCCCGAACATGCCGGAATTGGTGACCACGCGGTCGCCCTTGGACAACTGCGTCAGCATCGCCTGGTGTTCCTTCTGACGCTTGCGCTGGGGCCGAATCAGCAGGAACCAGACCACAACGATCATCAGAACAAACGGCAGGAACGTCAAAATCGGGTTGGGCGACGAACCTTCCCCCGAAGGGGGCGGTGCCATCGCCGGCCAGAACATGTTCACGCATCCTCCTTGCGCCCCGGTCCGGGCAGAATCGTAAGAGCTCGCATCGTCATTGGGTCGCCGCCGAATCCCCTTCGGCATAGGCAGCCAGAAACTCACGGGCGAAAATCTGCCACCTCCCGTCCATTATCGCCCGCCGTGCCCGGCGCACGATCGTCAGGTAGAAATGCAAATTATGTCGTGTCGTCAACATCATTGCGGAGATTTCACCGGCATTGAACAGGTGTCGGATATACGCGCGGCTGTGGCGGCGGCAGGTCAGGCAGTCGCATTCGGGATCCAGGGGATCGAAATCGCGGGCATATCGCGCGGCCTTGACCGGAACGGGACCATGGGACGTGAACGCGGTCCCATTCCGGGCGTTCCGCGTCGGCAGCACACAGTCGAACATGTCGATTCCCCGCTCAATGCCCATGATGAGGTCCTCCGGTGTGCCCACGCCCATCAGGTAGCGCGGCCTAACATCGGGCAGTTCCGCCACCGTCGCTTCGGTCATCTCCCACATCGCCTCTTTGGGTTCCCCGACCGAGAGACCACCGATGGCATAACCATCGAAGCCACAAGCGAGCAGGGCCCGCGCCGAATGGCGACGAAGATCCTCATAAACTGATCCTTGAACAATACCGAACAAAGCCGTTGTGGTATAATCGACTGCCGACCGATGGCGATCCCGGCTCCGGGCTGCCCATCCCAGTGTTACCTCGAGGTCAGCCGCCGCGTCCGAGTGGCTTGCGGGGTAGGGCGAGCAGACATCGAGAACCATGGCGATGTCGACACCCAACTCGAACTGGAAATCGACGACACTCTCCGGCGTGAACAAGTGCTCGGACCCGTCGAGGTGCGACCGAAAGCGAACGCCTTCGGCTGTGACACGACGCAATTCCTGGAGACTGAAGACCTGAAAGCCGCCGGAATCGGTCAGGATGGCACCATTCCAGCCGATGAACCTGTGCAATCCACCCGCCCCCCGAATCACCTCTGCTCCCGGACGCAAGTACAAGTGATAGGTGTTGCCGAGGCAGATGGTTGCGCCCAGCGATTCCACATCGTGCGGTGGAAGCGCCTTCACAGACCCGGCGGTGCCGACCGGCATGAAGACCGGGGTTTCGATCCGCCGGCCGTTGATGACGATGGTTCCGGCCCGCGCCGAGCCATCGGCGGCATCCACGGAGAAACGGAGTCGAGCCGCCGGGTCGCTCTCTCCACCCTGGCCAAGGTCAGGGCCACACTCGCCACTCCGACTATCGTTGTGTGCGGGAATCACTCGTACTTGTGGCCCGGACCTTGGTCCGGGTCTATGAAGAAGGCGGCAGCGTCCTGTGACGATCTCGCCGGTTTCTCAACACGCCTCAAGGTCAGGGCCACGCTTGTCCCTCGCCAGTGTGCTCAGAGCACCTCCAGCGCCTGCGCGAGACGGAAGACCGGTTGCAGCTCCAATTCTCCCCCATAGGCCAGCTCGCGGCTGTTGGCCGCCGGAACCACGGCCGTGCGGCAGCCGATCTTCTCCGCTTCGATCAGACGTTTCTTAAGTTGGGGGACGCCGCGAATCTCGCCGCCCAGACCGACTTCACCAATGAAGACGGTGTATCCGGGCGCCGCCTGCTTCCGCGCCGAGGACGCGATGGCGACCGCGCCCGCCAGATCGACGGCGGGCTCATCGGTGGCGTACCCGCCGGTGATGTTGAGATAGACATCGCGTCCCGACAACGGCAGCCCGGCGACATTGTGCAGGATCGCGATCAGGATGGCGGCGCGGCGCGGGTCCAAGCCGGAGACCACACGCTGCGGCACATTGCCGCCGGTCCCCTGCCCGACCAATGCCTGCACTTCCAATAAGAGGGGACGTCGCCCCTCGATGGCAACCGCGACCGCGGTGCCCGGTGCCGGAACCGCCCCCAGACCACTGGGGAGGAAATGACCGGAGGGATCGATGACTTCCGAAAGGCCGGTCTCGGCCATCTCGAACAGGCCGACCTCGTGCGTCGAGCCATAGCGATTCTTGAGACAGCGAAGAATCCTGATCCATTGCCGTCGGTCCCCTTCGAATTGCAGGACCGTGTCGACCAGATGCTCCAACACCTTTGGCCCGGCGATGAAACCGTCCTTGGTGACATGCCCAACGAGAAACGCCGCCGCCTGGGCCCGTCGCGCCCATTCCGAGATCGCCGCCGCACATTCCCGCACCTGCGAGACAGTCCCGGGCGGGCTCTGCCATTGCCGGTCAAATGTCGTCTGGATCGAATCGATGATGACGGCGCCGAACTTCTCCGGCGCGTGATCGAGAGCGGCCAGGATCGCCGCCAAGTCGGTCTCGATCAGAAGATGAAGATCGGAACACAGCCCCAGCCGATCGGCGCGTCCCTTGATCTGCGCCGCCGATTCCTCACCGGAGACATAGAGCGTGGCGATGCCGCGCTGCGCCATCCGCGCCGCCACCTGAAGCAGCAGCGTCGACTTACCGATGCCCGGCTCGCCGCCGACCAAGACTGTCGACCCCGGAACCGCGCCGCCGCCGAGGACATTGTCGAATTCACCGATGCCGCTGGCGATGACGCCCACCGTATCGGCCGGAACATCGGCCAGTGCGCTGGTCTGCGGCGCTTTCGATGTCCCTTTGCTGCGAACGGCGCCGGTTCGGCCGGTCTCTCTCTCTTCATGGAGGGTATCCCAAGCCCCACATTCAGGGCACTGTCCCTGCCAGCGGGCAAAGACCGAACCGCACCCGGAGCAGGCATAGAAGGTCTTGGTGGCGGCGGATTTCATCGACACGCTCGCGGGCGGTTCGCCAACCGCCCCTACCGGTGGTGGAATGATACGGATTTGCGGGTTACAACGCCACCAGCGGCCCTTCGGTGCCGCCGGTGACGAATTGGCGCAACAGGGGATCATCCGATGCGCGCGCCGCTTCGACCGAACCGGAGAAGACGATGCGGCCATCATGCAGCATGGCGATCCGGTCGCCGATCTTGAACGCGGAGTTCATGTCGTGCGTGACCGCGATCGCGGTGGCGCGTAGGTGCTCGCGCAGTGTCACGATCAGATCGTTGATTCCCTCCGCCGTGACCGGATCAAGACCGGTGGTCGGTTCATCATAGAGGACAATCTCGGGGTCCATGGCGATCGCCCGCGCCAGCGCGGCGCGTTTGCGCATCCCACCGGAGAATTCCGAGGGATATTGATCTCCCAATCCGGCCAAACCGACCCATTCGAGCCGCTCGGCGACGATGCGACCGACCTCTGAGGCGGGAAGCTCGCTGTTCTCGGTCAACCCCAGACCGACATTCTGCGCCACGGTCAGCGAATCGAAGAGCGCGCCGGATTGAAACAGAAACCCCATCCGCAGCCTCAGCTTCAGCAGACCGCCGCGATCAAGGCGATCCAGCCGCTGACCGTCAATGGCCACCGTGCCCGCATCGGGTGTCATCAATCCGGCCACGTGCTTGAGCAGGATGCTCTTGCCGCATCCCGACCGTCCGATGACGACGAGAGTCTCCCCGCGCGCGACATCGAGATCGACCGCATCGAGAACACGATGCCGACCGAACGATTTTGTGAGGCCACGGATCTGGATCATTGTCGAAGCACCGGACGGGGATCAACGGAATATCCCCCACCCCGACCCTCCCCGCCGGCGGGGAGGGAGCAAAGTCATCCCCCCGTTGACGGGGGGATCACAGGGGGGGATACTGAAAGCATGCCATCATCCAGTCCATTCCATAGCGGCTCGCCACCACTCACTCTCATATCTGAAACAAGAACGTCGCAATCAAGTAATCCGAAATCAGTATCAGCACCGAGGCCACCACGACCGCGCCGGTCGTGGAGCGTCCGACACCTTCGGCGCCGCCTTTTGTTGTGAAACCCTGATAGCAGCCGATCAGGGCGATGATCAAACCGAACATCCCGGCCTTGATCAGACCGGCCCAGAGATCCTTGGAACGGAACAGGAGCTTGAAGCCGTTGAGAAAAACCTCGCCCGACAGGTCGACAAAGACCACGGCGACCACGAGCGCTCCCATCAGCGCGATGCAATTGGCAAAGAGAACGAGGACCGGGAGCATCACGATCCCCGAGGCGACGCGCGGCAGGACAAGGTAGCGCACCGGATCGATCCCCATGACTTCCAGGGCATCGATCTGTTCGGTCACCCGCATCGTCCCCAACTCGGCGGCAATGGCGGCGCCGACCCGTCCCGCCATCACCAACGCCGTCAAGACGGGACCGAGCTCGATCAGGATGGCCTTGCCGACCGCACCGCCGAGATAGCGCATGGGAACATAGTCCTGGAACTGATAGGCCGCCTGCCAGGTCGACACCGCACCGGTGAACACCGAAATCAGGATCACCAAAGGCAGCGAGCGCACGCCCATGGCGAGCATCTGTGCCACAATCAGCCGGAAGGAGCGAAAAATGCGCGGTAGGACGGCCACCAGGCGAACGGCCATGTTCACGACACCCCCGACATAGACCAGGGCGCCGACCAACCAGCGTCCGACACCGATGACGAAAGCGCGCATAGATCAAGTATCGGCGGCTCTGCCGGGAAGGGCAATCGGTTTGGCGTCGGTTCATCGTCCGCGATCAGAGATCGCGGGCACGCATCCGAGGAATCTGAAGGGGCACGGCGTGCTTGTCCGCCTCTGGCGGGCCGTGCCTTGTACTATGGAAAATCCACCCTATGGAAGGAGACGCATATCACTGTCACCCCGGGCGAAGCGAGGGGTCCGCTTTGTCTGCGATCACAAGAACAACAGCAGATCCCTCACTTCGTTCGGGATGCAAACAGACAAGAGGACGGACTCAGACCCGCCCCGATCAACCCCAGGGCATCAGAATGGCGTCTCGTCCTCTCCAGATGGAGGACCGGACGGCGGGGCGCCCGTATAGCGCGTGTCGGCGCGATTCTCGAAACGGGCGAATTCGCGCAGGAAGGTGAGCCGCACCTCGCCGGTCGGACCATTGCGTTGCTTGCCGACAATGATCTCGGCGAGGTTCTCGGTCGGGTTTCCCTTCTTGTCGGTTTCGATGCCATAGGCGCCGGGGCGATAGACAAACATGACGACATCGGCGTCCTGCTCGATGGCGCCGGACTCACGCAGATCCGCCAACTGTGGCCGCCGCTCACCGCCGCGTTGCTCAACCTGCCGCGACAACTGCGACAGCGCCAGAACCGGGACCTTCAATTCCTTGGCGAGCGACTTCAGCGAGCGGGAAATCATCGCGATCTCCTGCTGGCGGTTCTCGGCGTTGCGCGGGCCGTGCATCATTTGCATGTAATCGACGACCACGAGGGCGATATCATGCTGCGCCTTCAATCGCCGCGCCTTGGCGCGCAATTCCAGCACGCCAATGGCGGCGGAGTCGTCGATGAACACCTTGGCACCCGACAGGCGATCGGCGGCGTTGCCGAGCCGCACGAAGTCCTCCTTGCGCAACCGTCCCGTGCGCATGTGATGCGCATTGATCCGCGCCGTGGAGGAGAGCATCCGCTCGGCGACCTGCTCCTTGGACATTTCCAGCGAGAAGACAGCGCACGGTTTGCTTTGTTCCAGCGCCAGGTGTTCCACAATGTTCAGCGCCAGCGCGGTCTTGCCCATCGAGGGCCGCCCGGCCAGAATGATGAGATCGGAACCGTGCAGACCGGCAGTCAGCGAGTCGAGATCCTCGAATCCCGTTGGCAGTCCGGTGAGGCCGCCGCCGCGTTCACGGTACTTCTCGATCTGCTCGAACGTATGCGGTAGAAGGTCTTCGAGCCGGACGAAGTCCTGTTGGGAACGCGCCTCGGAGATGGCGAAGATCAGTCCCTCGGCTTCATCGAGGAGATCGCCGACGTCGCCGGGGGCATTGTAGCTGGAATCGGCGATACGCTGCGACGCCGCGATCAGGCGGCGCAGGACCGATTTGTCCTGCACGATACGGGCGTGGGCCGCCGCGTGAGCCGACGTGAACACCGATTCCGCGATGTCCAGTAGCGCGGCACGCCCGCCGCATTTCTCCAACTCACCGGAACGATCCAATTCGCCCGCCACGGTCGCCAGGTCGACCGGCTCGGCACGGTCGAACAGCGACAGGACCGCGGTGAAGATCTTGCGGTGCGCCGGACGATAGAAATCGTCCGGCCGGAGTACTTCCACGACCTGACTGACCGCCTCCGGGTCGCGCATCATGGCGCCCAGAACCGCCATCTCGACCTCGACCGCCTGCGGCGGCAGGTGACGGCTCAGATCGGTACCAACGCTATCGGGCGCCCTGGTCGCCATGCTCACACATGATCTCCCGGACTCTGTTACGCGGTGACACAGCGTAGATCAATCACTTTGACGCCGTGTGGGGAAGTTGTGGAAACCGGACGCGTGGATGTTGAGGATGGGGGGATAGACCGGGAATACGGTGTGCACAAGCGTGGTCGGTGGGCAGAGCCCACCCTACGAAAGCGAGTGATAGAGACGTAGGGTGGGCTCCGCCCACCATGCAGTCTACAGCGGCACCAACTGCCCGCCCGAGGCCAGCGATTTGTCGGCGGCTTCGAGAATGCTGACGACGCGGCGACCCGACTCGCCGTCGGTCAATGGCTTGCGGCCATCGCGCACGGCGGCGACGAACTCCTCGGCAATCAGGTACAGCGCCTCCGTGCCATCCAGACGCGGCGCGTACATGTCGCCGGTGCGATACTGCACCAGCGTGCGGCGGACTTCCTCGACGTCGGAGGTGACCACCACGCCCTTGTCGTAGACCTTCACCTTCTCCGACGGCTCGGTATCATCGTAAACGATCATCTTCTTCGAGCCGCCGATCAGCGTCATGCGGACCTTCACCGGCGCCAGCCAGTTGACATGGAAATGCGCGATGGCGGCGTTGTCGAAGGTCACGGTCAGGTAGGCGATGTTCTCGACGGTGGTCCCGAAGTGGGAGCGGCCGATCGCCGAGACGCCCTTGGCGGGGGCGGCGATCACCGCGTCCATGATCGAGACATCGTGCGGCGCCAGGTCCCAGATGACGTTGACGTCATGTTGAAAGAGACCGAGGTTGACGCGCACGGAGTCGAAGTAGAGGATTTCGCCCAACTCCCCGGTGACGATCAATTCGCGGATCTTGCGCACCGCGCCAGTGTAGAGGAAGGTGTGATCAACCATCAGAACGAGTCGTCGTGCCTTGGCCAGAGCCAGCAGTTGATCGCACTGCGCCGTGGAGGCGCACATCGGCTTTTCGAGCAGGACGTGTTTTCCCGCTTCGAGCGCGGCCCGGGCCAATCCAAAATGCGTCTCAACCGGCGTGGAGATGACCACGGCGTCGGTGTCCGCCGCGCCGATCAACGCCAGGGGATCGCGATACAAGCGCACGGCGGGATGGCGCGCGCCGATAAAGTCGAGCCGTTTCTGCTGGGTGTCGGCAACACCGGTCACGACGGCCCCGGACACGAGCGAGAAATTGCGGACGAGATTCGGCCCCCAATACCCCGCCCCGATAACGCCGATCTGGAGTCTACTGTCCCTGGTCACGATGCACCTCTCCTCCCCCGGATCAAAAGTAGCGCCAGCGTCCATCCCACATCAAGAGTGCAAAGAAAAGACGGTATTGCCCCACTTGACGCCCCCAAGAAGTTGACAAGTCGTCGATGCGGGCCAAGCCATCGCGGACCAGTTCACTCGTGGCGGTCGTGAAGTCGAGCGGTTGTTCGGTCCAGACCCGTGGGTCGCCGGCCTCATAGTATCGTTCCAACGTGGTCATTTCGATGCCGGGCCCGGACCAATGCGCCTGGTCCGCCACCGGTAGGTCGCCATACACCCGCAGCCCTCCGGGTCGCGTGACATCGGAGTCGACCGCGACGGTAATCGTCACCCGCTGTTCGGCCAAGAGCGAGTCGAGCATCGCCGAATCGAGTTTCGTCATTGTCCAGCGGCGCACGTCGGTGACCTGCTCACCATACTCGCTCAGAAACACTCTGTAGCTCGCCTTGGAGTAGAACGTCTCCTCACTCATCAGTTCCTGGGCGGAATAGACCGCCTCCCGGGCTCCGATGCCGAGGATGATCCCGCAGTCCTGGCCGCGATCGGGCAGGACATCGACGAGGACGACCCCCATCTCGACCGAGTCACGCACGATCTGTGCGGGGATCGTGATCGATCGACGCACCTGTAGGTCCGGGCGATCCAAGTGAATGGACCAGTCGGCGTGACCCTCGCGGGGAATCGCCAACCCGAGGAACGCGAGAATGAGAATCGACCCGGCGCCGCCGGCGACCCGTCGGCGCAGCCACTTGTCCGCCTCGGGCACTCCCGTCACCCACCAGGCAGCCACACCGATGATGGTTGCACCGGTGGCCCAGAAGAGCACGGTTGCCGTCTGCCAAGAGAGACCCGGCAACAAGAGCCACGTTGTCGGTCTCAGAAGACTCAACGCGACGGGGACCGCGATCATCGTGACGAGGATTCTCGCAGCGCGCACCAGCCAGCCGCGACGATCTGCCGTCACAAGCCACTGCCCCCCGAGAGCGGCCGCGCCGGCCACGACCGGCATCGCCACCATGTTGTAGCGCGAGACGACATGCATCACCTCGTGCAATGCGGCGAAATACAAGACAAACGACACCGGCAACCAGGCGACAGGACCGGCCCGTGTCGGCCAAAGGAAAAACCCCACCAGCGCCAGCGCCACCAACGCGCGTTGCAGCCACAATGTGCCGGTGTGCCCCAATGGAAAACCGCGACGGAAGTCATCGGAGGGGAGGAGCCACATGCGGTCGAACTTCTGCAGATAGAGCAGCGCGTATTGTCCTGGGTGGCGTTTCATTTCGCGCCACACCGGATAGGTCCAGAAATCGCGCGGGGCTTGATCGAGGTTGTATCCCTCGGATTGGAGGATGTTGGCCTGACGGAAGTTTGCGCCGCCGTATGAGGGGTCGCGCACCGCGAAGACGCCATAGCGCCAGTACACGGCGAGCACCCAGGGGATCATCAGCACCGCCATGGCGACCAGCATGATCGCCGCGCCTGACAGCCCCCGGCGGAGGTCCCGTCGCGAAGCCCAGATCCAGGCAGCCGCCAGAGGCACGATGAGCACGGTGGCCGACGCCTTGGTCAGCGCCAACAATCCGCAAAGCAGACCGACGATCCACAGCCAGCCCCACCCCCGGCTGTCGAAGGCGCGGACCAGGGCCAAGAGAATCGCCAGCCCAAGGCAGACGGACAAGGCCTCCGTGTTGAGCTCGCCGATCTTGTACAGCGCCGGCCCATAAAGACACCAGACGCAAGCCGCTATGACCCCGCCGACCGGAGAGATCAATCGGCGCATCAACACGAGGATCATGACGGCGCTGAGCGAATCGATGAGCGCCTGAAGCAACCGGACGACCCAGAAGTCCCACGCCGGCGCAATGCGGAAGACCGCCCCGAGGAACGCCGGATAGACCGGCCCGGTGAAGAAGAGGTCGTCGAGTGCCTCCCGGTAGCTGGGGATCGTGTATGGGAACCACAGCACATCCTCATCGCGGACGAGGTCGGAGAGCAGCAGTGGGAATTGCACGGCGTCGCGCGCCGTGGAATCGGTCCACAGACCGGGATTCGTCACCGCCAGCGGCGCGGCCAGCCCAACGGCTACATAGCGACGCGCATCGAAGGCGACCGGCGGCTGAGGTATGGCCGCCAGATAGATCAAGCGGACCAGCAGCGCAACGGTGAAGATCGCCGCCGCCGGATGCCGACGTGTCCAGGTCCAGAATCGGGTCATGTTCGTGAGCCAGACATCGCGGACAGGGGGCTTTCAGCCCCCTGACGGTGCGTGCTCCGCACGCACCCTACAATCCCAGGGCGTAGGTCAGGAGCCCTGCGCTCCTGACTTGGTCGTGTCTGCCGGTTCCGGCTCCGTCCCGCGTACTGTCGACAGGCGCAGGTGCTCCTTGCGCAGGTAGTACAATCCCATGAGCGTGATCGGGAGATACTGCGCCGCATGCAGGACCAGCGCGACGGCCAGGGCCTCGCTTTTTTGGATGCCGTAGATCTGCAACGAAATCTGCACGCCCCAATGAAAGACGCCGACGAAGCCGGGGGAGTTCGGGACCGAGATCAACAGCGACACAACCACGAGCACCACAAAGGAGGCCTCGATCGGCAGATGGTCGAACCCGAAGGCCAGGAAGACGAAGTAGTTCGAGATGCCGAGTATGAACCAAATGACCAGCGAGAGGACGACCACGCCGACGGTGGTCGGCATGTTGTGGTGCATCGTCAGACCGCGGGCGAATTTCTCGACGATCTCCCCGGCGATCTGCTGTATCCGCACCGAGAAGATCCCGCTGATCCTGCGCATCCAGCGCACGACGCCGGCATTGCGCACCTGCAATAGGATGAGGAAGACCAGGAGGGCGACATTGACGGCCAGGAATATCCAGCCGACGTCACGGATGCGCTCGACCTCGGTCAACTCGGAGATGCGCGAGAAGGCAAACACCAGCCACAGGAACAACAGGAGCGTGAAGGAATCGTAGATCCGCTCGACGATGATCGTGGCGAGCGTTGCCGAACGCGACAGGCCGGTCTTCAATCCCAGGGACACGGCGCGGGCGATCTCACCCAGCCGTGCCGGCAGGACATTATTCACCATAAAACCGATCATGGTGGCGGAGAAGACCCGATTGTAAGAAACGTCACCGACGGGGCGCAGGATGAGCTGCCAGCGCCAGGCGCGCAGCCACATCACGGCGACGACCAGGACGATGTTGGGAATCAGATAGACCCAGCGTACGCCCTGCAAGGCGCGCCACAAGTCGCCATAGTCGACCTTGCGAAAGGCCAAATACAGGAAGATCACGCTGATGAGCGTGCCGATGATGGCCTTACGACGCATCGGTCCCCCGGCGCGCCGATGCCCGTGGCCGAGGCGTCGATCGGGGCGCCTGCTCCCCCTTTGTCATCGATGCCGTACTGATGCCGATCCGCGTGTCGCCGTTGGTCACGCGCTCCAAGATCACTTCGGTCCGTCGGGCGGCCTCCTCCCAACTGAACGAGCGCGCCCACGCCAGCCCCCCCTGGCCGAGGCGGGTGCGAAGCGTCTGATCGCGCAGGAGCCGGCCCAGACGGTCCGCCAATGCCGCGATGTCGCCATAGGGATACAACAGGCCGGTCTCGCCCTCGCGGGCGGAGTCGCGCAAGCCGGGAACGTCGGCGCACACCACCGGCGTGCCGCAGGCGTTCGCCTCGATATTCGTCAGCCCCCACCCTTCTTTGAGGGATGGACAAACGACGACCCAAGCGCGGCGGAGAATCTCGATCTTGCGCTCGAAATCGGCGAAGCCGGTGAACTCCACGCGGTCGGCCACCCCCGACAAGGCCGCGCGGCGACGCAGACGGGGTTCATCATCGCCGGCGCCCACGATCTTGACCGCCACGCGGGGAAACTCCCCCACAAGGCGCCCCAGCGCCATGAAGAGATGCTCGATGGACTTGTACTTTTTCAAGCGGCCCAAATAGGCGATCAACGGCGTGTCGGATTTCGTCACCGCCGCATCGGGACCGTACCGCCCCAGATCGATGCCGTTGTGGATGACCGCGATCCGCGCCGCATCCATCCCCCGCCGCACCAGATCATCACGCGTGCTTTCGGAGACCACCATCAGCGGCGTGCCCCGGTAGACGCGCGGGACCAGCGACTCCATCACGTAGACATAACCGGCGGCCAACGGATTGATCTGGCGGAAGATCGCACTGCCGAAGAGGTGGTGGATGATCCCCAGGACCGGCACCGGAGAATACCGCGGCGTATAGAAGGGGATCTTATTGATGTCATCAATGACCACATCGTACCGCTGTGCCCGTAGAAGCGCACGACTCCAGCGACGCACGCCCCAGTTGAAGGTGTCGCGTCCTCCCCGTCGGACAACCTGAAGATGATCATATTCATCCGTCGAAGGTCCTCCGGGGAACCGCGAGCAGAGAAGCGTGATGTCGTGCCCCAACGCGCCGAGGCGCGAGAGGATCTCGTGGAGATGCACCTCGGCCCCCCCGGCCAGCGGGTGCTTGCGGTCCTGCCAGTTGATCGCCAGTATCCGCACCGAGCGTCACCCAGCCATGGTTTGTGGTCCCGCCGTCATTGTCCCTGCGCCGCCGTGTCCCGATGGCCGGCCCCGGCTGCGGTCGTGTCGGCCGGCAACGTGCGGACCTGTTCGAGCAACTTCCGCCCCTGATCGTCACGCGGATTGTCCTTCACCCATCTCTGCACCAGCGCGAGGAGTGAGTCGCGTTGGCCGGCGTCATAGTAGATGCGCACGAGGGCCTTGAACGCCGATTCCGAGGCGGGCCAGCGCGCCAGCATGCCGCGCAGGATCTGTTCGGCGCGGGCCTTGTTCCCCAGGCGGCTGAAGGAGTAGCCGATGTTCACATAGGCGCGTTCCGGCTCGTCGGTCAATCCGCCGACCCGCGCGAGAAGCGTCTCCAACTCATCCGGCCGATTCATGTCCGTGTAGAGTTGCGACAAATAGACGTAGGGCTCCCATTTGTCGGGAAAGAGCTCCAGGTATCGTCGCATCAGGCGTGCCGCCTCCTCGGACCGACCGGCTCGACGCAGGGAGTCGGTGGCAGCGAAGAATCCGCCGGCGTAATTCGCCAGCATGCGGCGCGCGTTGAAGTCCCTGTAAACGGCCGGATCATTGATCCCGCGATAGAGGAAGACGTGATCGAGCCGGTCGAGGGTCACATCGAGATCGACCATCCCCTCCCCTTCTTCGGACACAAGACGGTAGGCCATTCCGGTCATCACGAGGTGGCGATCGAGCGGCTCTCCCTGGAACTTGCGGGCGGCGGCGCTCACGGTCGAGGCGAAGTTGATGGGGGCGCGGCCGCGATTGGAGGACAGGATGACGTCGGTCAACTGATCCTGAACGCGATGCACCTTGCCGTCGGGAGTCCGGTAGTGTTCGAGCCGGTCGATCTCGGAATCGGTCAGATCCATCGGAATCCCGTGCTCGTTCTTCAATTGCTTGATGTACCAGTTCGTGTTGAGCAGACTCAGATTGGCGATGCGCACGTCCTTCCGGACCCCGTACACCTCCTGCAGACACCACAGTGGGAACGTGTCATTGTCGCCGTTGGTGAAATACACGGCGGAGGGATCGGCGGACATCAGCAGGTTATAAGCATAATCATAGGCGATGTAGTTGTTCGAACGGTCATTGACAAAACAGTTGGCCTCCAGCGCCCGCAGAGGCAGGAGCGCCACGATCACGGCGCCGATGACCGGCCACAGACGCGCCCCGCCCGCCAACCAGCGTACGATCGCCGCCCCGCCCAACCCCATCGCCATGGCAAAGAGGATGAACGCCGGCGTGAAGAAATAGTCGCGGTCGCGCACCTCCAGGTACGCGTCCTGCGTGGCCGGGTTGTACTTCGTCCCATCGGCAAAATTCATGTACCAGACCAGACCCAGCGAGGTCACCAACAGCAACACAATGAACAGGAGACCGAGCACGCGTCGTCGGCGCGTCAACTGATAGAGTCCGACCACGCCCAGCAGAAACAGAGGTGGGAAGGCGCGATCATTGAACCCGTATTGCTGGTCGAAGAACCCCCAAAATCCCATGCGCTCATGCTGCCCCAGTTGATTGGCCCAGGCGCCGCGCCGTGTTAGCGCGCGCTTGAACATCGAGTCGGCGCCGTACTGCTTCCGTTCCAGGAAGCCACGGAACGAATCCCAAGTGGTCGGGCTGTTCTGATTGATCGCGGGTTTTTGAGCGGCGCGAATGGGGATGTACAACTGCACCGAGTATCCGAGATATGCGGCCACAAGGATCGCGAACGCCAGCCGCCAGCGCGCACTGGCCATGACCCAGGGCACCACACCGAGCGCCCAGACTAATGCCGTGAGGAAGACCGGCCACGGCTCTCCGCGGACCATGGTCCAGACCAGACCCGTCCCCCAAGCGAAGACCGTCCATACCCAACCGATGATCCCCCAGCGTCTCCCGGCGGCGATGCTGCCGGTCAAGACGATCAGCGCCGCCACGGCCCAGAGAAACGGGGACACCTCCCAGGCGACCAGCATCAGCGCGGCAGAGGCCAGCCAGAAGCGCCAATCGCGGCGTAGCCGCTCCGAGAGCCAGACGACCATCAGGAAGATCGGCGGCATCACCAGGAATACGGTCAGGTGCACACCGATCGACAGAAACGCGATCAGAGATAGGGCGACAAGATAACGGTCGCTGGCGGGGTTGTCACGCTGCGCGACCCAGATCAGCGCCAGCCATAGCAAGAGCATCATCAGGAACATCGCCAGGCCGTACACCTCGGCCTCGACCGAGTTTGACCAATTCGTGCTCGAGAAGGCGAAGAACAACGCCCCGCACAACGATCCGGCATAGACCGACAGGCGCGCCACCAACCCCAGCGTCGGATCGGGATAGCGCTCGGAGTACCCAAGAGTGATCAACCGCGCCAGGATGAAGAATGCCAGCGTCGCCGCCAGCGCGCTGGAGAAGGACGAGAGCAAGTTGATGCGATGGGAGATGTCGCCGGCCATCGGCAGGCAGGAGAAGACCCGTCCGATCAGCATGAACAGCGGCGTCCCCGGCGGGTGGGGAATCCCGAGAATGTAGGAACAGGCGATGAACTCGCCACAGTCCCAAAACGACACTGTGCGCGAGACCGTCGCCATATACACCCCTGCCGAGAACAGGAAGACGACACCGCCGAGGATGCCGATCACCGGATCGGGAAATGTGCGCGCCAGAAAGTTGCGCGCGCGGGTGGCTTGTGGCGCTTCCGTCACACCAGTGCTCACGAATGCCCCGTCTGGGTGGATGGGGGTTGTTCTCCCGCCTGTTCCGTCAGTTTGTACACGCGATCGAGGACGCCGTTGACGAACGACCCGGCTTCAGCCCCGGCATACTGCTTGGCCAGATCCACCGCCTCGTCGATGATCACACGGGCCGGCGTCTCAGGGCAAAACCACAATTCGGCAATCGCCGCGCGCAGGATGTTCTTCTCGATCGAGCCGATGCGGCCAAAGTCCCAATGCGCCGCGGCATCGCGAATCGCGCGGTCGATGCGCTCGGAGTCGGCCAACGCCTGCGAAAAGATCTTGCGCGCGTATGTGAGCGTCTTCTTGTCGTAGGTGACGCGCCCGGCCTGCCCGTCGAACACGGCCGTGGGCTCCTGTCCGGTGGCAAAGTGGGCATACAGACAACCCAGAACCAATTCTCTTCCCTGTCGGCGCCGCGTCACAGTGCAACAATCCCCTTCTTTCCCGCCCATGGGAATGCCGGGAATGTAACGGCCCAACGCGAGGAGGTAAACGGAATTCGCCGGGCGTGGTCGGGCACGGACTCTCGGCTTCGCTCGGGGTCTCCGACACGCCGTGCCCTGCACAGCCGTACATGTTCTTGTAGGAGCGGTTCGTGAACCGCCCGTCCTCTCCAGGATAACCGGGCGCATCGCGATGCGCCCCTACAGACCTTTGGGTCGCCCAAGGGCGAGGCAGCGTCTCGCCCCTACATCCTTCGGCGCAGGTCGGCCAATTCGATGGCTGTGAGGGCGGCGTCGGCGCCCTTGTTTCCGGCCTTGGTTCCAGCGCGTTCAATCGCCTGCTCGAGCGTGTCGGTGGTGATCACGCTGTAGATGACCGGGGCGTCATTCTGCATCCCCGCTTGGGCGATCCCCTTGGTGACCTCGGCGGCGATGTAGTCGAAGTGCGGCGTGTCGCCGCGAATGACCGCGCCGAGCGCGATCACCGCATCGAACCGGTTGCTCTTCGCCAGACGATTGGCGACCGGAGGCAGCTCGAAGGAGCCCGGCACGCGCACGATCGTCAGATCGTTGTCGGCGGCGCCATGGCGCACCAGTGCATCGGTGCACCCCTCGACCAGTCGGTCGGTGATGAAGTGGTTGAACCGCGAGACGACGAGGGCGAACTTCATCCCTGTCGCATTGAGTTGGCCTTCGATCATGGTCGGCATGTCGTTTCTCCTGATCGCGTGAATACCTGTAGGGGCAGCCCTGCGTGGCTGCCCAGGGCGGGCGACCACACAGGGTCGCCCCTACGGATGAATCCGGCGATGGTCACACATTTTCACGCCAGTGGTCAATCCAACGCTCCCAGCAAATGCCCTAGCTTGTCCCGCTTCGTGGTCAGGTACCGGCGGTTGCGCTCGGAGGCGTGCACCTCGATCGGTACCCGTTCGACGATCGTCAATCCATACCCGGACAGACCGACGAGCTTGCGCGGATTGTTGGTCAACAGACGAATCGTCGACAGGCCCAGATCACGGAGGATCTGCGCCCCGATGCCGTAGTCGCGGAGATCGGGCGGGAAGCCGAGACGGATGTTGGCTTCCACCGTGTCGAGTCCCTTCTCCTGCAGATGGTAGGCATGCATCTTGTTGGCCAGACCAATGCCGCGTCCCTCTTGGCGCATATAGAGAAAGACGCCACACCCGGCGTCGTCGATCATCCGCAACGCCGCCACCAGTTGCGCCCCGCAATCGCAGCGCTCGGAGCCGAAGACGTCGCCCGTCAGGCATTGGGAATGCACGCGCACCAGCACATTCTCACGCCCCGCGACATCGCCGCGCACCATGGCAATATGATGATCGCCGTCGACGGTCGACTCGTAGAGGTGCAGACGGAAGTGCCCGTTGCGGCTGGGCAGATCGACTTCTTCAACCCGGCGGATCAGTTTCTCGGTGCGACGCCTGTAGGCGATCAGATCGGCGATTGAGATGAGGGGAATCCCGAGGCGATCGGCCAAAAGACGCAACTTGGGCAGCCGTGCCATGGTGCCGTCATCGTCCATCACCTCGCAAACGACACCGGCCGGCATCAGACCGGCCAAGCGGGCGAGATCCACGGCGGCTTCGGTGTGTCCCGCGCGCGCCAGCACACCGCCGTCACGCGCCGCCAACGGAAAGACGTGACCGGGACGGGCCAGATCGTGCGGACGTGTGCGCGGATCGACCAGCGCCTGAATCGTGCGCGCACGATCCGCGGCCGAGATGCCGGTGGTCGTCCCCTCCACGGCATCGACCGATTCCAGGAACGCCGTCTGCATCTTGGCGGTGTTGTTGGCGACCATGGGATGCAGATCAAGTGCCGCCAATCGCGCCGAATCGAGCGCGACACAGACCAGCCCTCGTCCATGCGTGACCAACAGGTTGACCGCCTCCGACGTGGCATGCTGCGCTGCCATCACCAGGTCCCCCTCGTTCTCCCGGTTCTCATCGTCGGCGACGATCACGATCCGCCCGGCGGCGATCGCCGCGATCCCGGACTCAATAGTATCAAGGCGGATGGCACCGTTACCGTCGGACCCACCATGCACGAGCGTCAGTCTATCATTCATCGCATCCTCCACAGATACGCATGTCGCACAAGTCTCACCACCCGGCGCGTGCCAGCATCGCCGCATCGATCTGAGAGCGGTTCCGTCGAGACACAGCGGCTTTGACCAACTGGTCGAACTCGACATTGACGGCATCGCCGACGTGCAGGGATCCGAAGGTCGTGTGTGTCAACGTCTCCGGGATCAGTGCCACCGTGAACGATCCGGGGTAAACGGATGCGATCGTCAGACTGACGCCATCCAAGGCGACCGAACCCTTGGGAACGATCCACGGATCGAAGCGCGGATGGATGGCGATTCCGAGATGGGACCCATGAACATCGCGGCGCACCGCGCCGACACGCCCGACACAGTCGACATGCCCACTCACGAGATGGCCGCCCAGCCGTCCATCGGCGCGCAACGCCGGTTCGAGATTCACACGTCGGCCGACGCGCCATTGCGCGAAATTCGTGACGCTCAACGTCTCGGGAATCGCTGTCCCGGTGAACTCTCCGGCGCGGATCGACTCCACGGTCTGGCAGGCACCGCTGATGTTCACAGAATCGCCGACGCGCAATTGCGCGGCCGTCTGCTCAGCGGCAATCGCCCAACTCAGACCGGCCGGGACACGACGCAGGCGCGTGACAGTGCCGATCTCGGATATCAAGCCGGTGAACATGTCATTGTCCAGCGGGCGGCTCGCGAGCCGCCCCTACATCTCGTCGAATCAGCGGTCTTCGACATTGGTTTGCTCAATCAGAGAACCGGCTTCGGTGTCGTCCTCATCGGTGGGTTCATCACTTGACTCGGCCGCGACTTCGGGCTCGGCCGTCTCCTGCGGCTCATAGTCGGGATATCCGGTGATGAGGAGATCGTGCCCAAGCCAGCACACTTCCGAATCGACCAGTCGCACGGCCTCAGGGAGCGATGGCGCCTTCCACCGTCCGAGGGCATCGACCCCGGCGCCCAAGAAGCGCATCGATATGATCAGGTGCACCTTGTCGACCAGACGCTCGCGGAAGAACGAACCGAAGACCTCGCCGCCGCCCTCGACCAGGATGCTGGTGATGTTGCTCTTGGCGGCACGGTCGAGGACTTCCTGGAGACTGACTTGATGGCGATCGTCCGGCTCGACATACCAATCGAAGCAATCCGGGTGCGGCGCGGTGACGGGACGCCTTCCGATCGACAGGCCGATGCGAACCGTCCGGCGATCCTCATTCTGAGAAAAGAGGCGCATGGTAGACGGCAGCTTTCCCCACGAGTCGAGCACGAGGCGGAGCGGATCACGTCCCCGCACGGTGCGCACGGTCAACTGCGGGTCGTCCTTGAGGACCGTATTCTTGCCGACCAGCACGGCGTCGTAGCGGGCCCGCAGCGCGTGAACAAACCGGCGCGCCGCGGCGCCGGTGATCATCTCACCGCCGCCGTTTGTCGTGGCGATTTTGCCGTCGAGCGTCTGCGCGATCTTCACAACGATCAGAGGACGGCCGGTGACCATGAACTTGATGTGCGCTTCATTCTGACGCATCGCCTCGCGTTGCAGGACGCCGGTGCGCACCCCGACGCCATTGGCGCGCAGATGGCGGATCCCGGCGCCGCTCACCTGCGGGTTGGGGTCCTCCATGGCGCAGACGACGGTCGCAATCCCCGCCCCCAGAATCGCATCCACGCACGGCGGGGTCTTCCCCCAATGGCTGCATGGCTCAAGACTGACATACAGAGTTGCCCCCGATGCGGCCGCACCGGCCTGTTTCAATGCGAGCATCTCGGCGTGGGGACCACCAGCGCGATGATGATAACCGCGCCCGATCTCGACGCCATTCTTGACAACCAAGGCGCCGACGATCGGATTCGGGCTGGTCCGCCCCGCGCCCTTTTCGGCGAGGGCAATCGCTTGTGCCATCCACTGCTGGTCTATCGCTGTCTGATCCATGTTGATTCTTATTCCCGCCCCATGGCGGTCTCACATCTGACCGCTGCATCCCAAAATGAAAACCCGCGCTTCACATAAGAACTTCGGGGTGAAGCGCAGGTTCAATTGCTAAAGCCAAGCCATTGAACGGCTGCGACTTGGACGGCCTCATGCCATGTACGGCACGATGCCATCTTGGGTGCCTTCTCCCATCCGGACTGTACCGTCGGCGCCGGAGTTCCACCGGCTCAGCCATCGCGTTTTCGTTGGGCGATGGGTCGCGGGCTCTGACCGCCGGTCGAGGAATTGCGCCTCGCCCCGAAGGCCCTATGGCATCTGTATGTACGTTGTGTGCACAGGAACCGTCAAGGCGATTCACTCCCGTGGGGCCGTTTTTGTCAGGCCGGTGTGGTCCTGAATGTGATATTATCGGTCTTGTTCAACGGCTAATGAGAACCCAAGCCTCCATCCACTGACGACACCATCAGGAGATCGACGACACGATGAAGACACGCCCCCTTCTGCTGTGGCTCCTCGCCCTGATCATCACCCTTGCCTCGGCATACTACCAGCGCGCCACCGGGCCGACGTGGCCGTTGACCGGGACTGTGACACTCAACGGGAGAGAGATTCATTACAAGCTGCCGCGCAGTCATGAGGGGAGCGGCAAGGCGCGCATCTCGGTCATCGCCCCGGACACGCTGGTTTTCGGATTCGTGAAGTTCGCCTTCCAGGATTACCCCGGCGCGTGGCGGCAGACGGCGATGCTCCGTCACGGCGACACGCTGGTGGCGGAGCTCCCCGGCCAGGAGCCCTTGAAGGTCATGCCGTGCCAGGTCTATCTCGTCGTGCGCGGCTCTTCACCGGTTCTGATCACGAAAGACTTACTGAAGATTCGTTTCAAGGGGTACACGCCGCGCGCCGCACTGATCCCACACATCGTCTTCATGTTTGCCGCGATGCTGTTCTCCACCCGGGCCGGGCTGGAGACCCTCACCGGGGGGAGGCGTGGCCCGACGCTGGCGTCCTGGACCGTCGTGACCCTCTTTATCGGTGGGATCGCCTTGGGTGCGCTGGTCACATATTACGCCTTCCATCTCTGGTGGACCGGCTGGCCGGTCGGCACTGACTTGACAGACAACAAGACGGCGATCGCCCTTCTCATCTGGCTGTTTGCCTGGCTGCGCGTCCGCAAACACCCGAGACGAAGGGTCGCTGTGATTGTCGCTGCGGCGTTGATGTTGGTGATCTTCCTGATTCCGCACAGCATGTGAGCGGGTCACATGCGGGCACGGCACGCCGTGCCCCTACCAAATACGCGGTGCCCCACTCGACAGGCGAATCCTGCATCGCGACAATCCTCGGTGCGCGTGGGCCGTCTTTGCTCGCAGCAAACATGGCAATACTACGGTTCGCACCGCTCACACGGGGAGTAGCCGTCAAAGAACGCCGAGTCGCGCGCCGTGAAGCGCACCTCGTCTGGGCGCTTGATACCCTGGACGCTCGAACAGTCCGGGCGGTGAAAGCGAAAGCCGGCGAACGACGCGATGTATTCGTCGGCAGTCTCCACTGACGTTTCGCGCCAAAGGCCGCGGCGCGCCGACATCGCCTCCCGCAGATCGCGGACCAGCTCCGGAGCGTGCTGCAAATTGTCCGGATAGAAGTAGCACCACGCCCATCCGACGCGCACGATCTCGCGGTTGACCATCCGTTCATTGCAGTAGACGAAGGCCAACGTTCGCCCATAGCGGTCTGTCTGTTCCCCGCCGAATTCCAGGCGAACCCTCTTCCCCATCACCAGACGGTCGTTCAGCGCAGTGGCCGAATCGCTGCCGGGGCGGCCCCGCTCGGGCGTGTCGAGGCCGATGTAGCGCACGATGCGGCCGTCATCGAGCTCGATCGTGTCGCCGTCACGGACCGCGATGACACGCGCCCATTCACCGGGAATCTGTCGCTGACAAGAGACCAGGAGGAGTACGGCGACCAGTGATGTTGCTCTCGTCGCCCACCTCCACTTCCGCCGGGGCCGGATCCCTATCAGGACGAGTGGCGCCATTGCCGATAAGGTAGTGGAATCGCTCCTGCGGTGCGCAATCACTTAGCGGGCAGTCCGACATGACGGCAACCGCGTCACCCACCATGCCTGGATCCGGGAAATCCCGGCCCTTCTCACAATACCTGAAGGGGTTGTTCTTCTTCCTCGTCGCCCTCTTTGCAACCAGTCAGATCTCTCCGCTCGTGCTCCTGAACGGGCTGATCCGCCAGGAAGATGAACTGCTGGCGGCGCGTTTGGAAAACGCCGGAGCCGACCTGCGACGCCTGTGCTCCTCGGCCACCGGGTGTCGGCACAATGCGTCCGACTTGACAACCCTGGCTCGCAGCCACCATCTGACACGCATATGGATTTCGGTTGGCGACACCCACGACGCGGCGGGGACAACGTGGGACACTGTGATCATCGCCGCCGATGTGGCGCCCAGTGCAGAGAGAGTAGGCGACCCGCTCCGCAGCCTGGACATTGTCGCAACGTGCCGGGGCGAGCCGGTCCGGGGGCGTGTCACGATCGCGGCGCCACTGGCCGCCGGATTGCGTCGGCAACTGCACAGCGAGCTGTGGCTACGCGGCGCCATTCTACTGGCCTTTGGCTTCTTCACCTGGTTGTTCTATCGCAGCGTGTTGCGACCGTTCCACGACATGCGCCAACGGGCCAAGGCGCTGGTCGATACCGGTCTTCTGCCCTCGGCGCCGGGACAGGTCGATCAGGATCCGGAATACGTCATGGCGACCTTCGACATCCTCGTCCGTCGCCTCCTGGCGGAAACCAAGACCCTCGAATCGCGGGCCGCGCAATCGGAGCGGCGCTCGCGCAGTCTGGAGCGATTCAACGACTACATCCTCAGCTCGCTGTCGACCGGCGTGATCATCCTCGACCGACACGGTGAGATCCTCCGTTTCAACCGCGCCGCCGAACAGATCCTGCACATGTCCGCGGCCACCGTCTGCGGACGCACCTATGCGGCGTCGGGACTTTCCGAAGGACTCGTGGAGCTCTTGCGCGTGGGCCTCTCGCATGGTCGTGTCTTTTCCCGTCACGAATTGCGTATCGACCGCGCCAACGGCGATCCGCTGTACCTGGGGATCAATACGTCCTGTATTCGCACCGATACCGGCGAAGTGGTCGGCCTGAGTCTGTTGCTCACCGACCTGACCGAGATCAAGCGGTTGCAGGATGAAGTCGCCGAGAACCAACGCCTGGCCGACCTCGGTGAGTTGTCCGCCGGGCTGGCGCACCAACTGCGCAATGCCATCGCCGCGATTCTCGGGTATGGAAAGCTGCTGCGCCATGCTCAGGTCGCCGACGCGAAATCCGGGGATTGGATTGAGGCGATCATCGGGGAGACGCAGGAGACTTCCGAGATGCTGACCCGCTTTCTGGATTTCGCCCGCCCCTTGCGTGCCGAACGGCGTCCCCTCGATCTGCGCCAGGTGATCGCGGATGCGATCGATGCCGCCGGTCCGAGTCTGAGACTCCGACAGTTGCGGATGCGGCAATCCGGCGCTGACGTCGCGGCGCTGGTACTGGGCGATGCCCTGCTGCTGAAGCAAGTGCTGCTGAACCTGATCCAGAATGCGGCCGAGGCCTCACCGGCAGACGGCGAAATCCGCGTGTCTCTGGAACAGACCGGCGGCGATGAGAAATCGCGTCGCTGGCAGATCACGGTGAGCGACCGTGGTCCCGGCGTCAAACCGGAGGATCGGGCCCGCATCTTCCAGCCCTTTTTCACCACCAAAGACAGCGGCACCGGACTCGGTCTGCCGTTGGCGCGTAAGATCGTCGGCTTCCACGGCGGCACGCTGACGCTCGAATCGACCGGCCCGGACGGCTCGACATTTGCGGTGACGCTCCCAGCGGCCGTTGCTCACGAAGTAGAGATGGCGGCCACGCGGGGCCGCCCCTACGAGCCCGTACGAATCCGTCCGTAGGGGCAGACCCGTGTGTCTGCCCGAGCGGATTGTCCCCTCCCGGGATTGACAAACATCGGCAATCGGGTTATTGTCGCCTCGTCTGGCCATGACGGGAACAACCCGACGTGGCCGCGCCACAACTGCCGGAGTGGTGGAATTGGTAGACGCGCCGGACTCAAAATCCGGTGGGACCAAAATCCCGTGTCGGTTCGATTCCGACCTCCGGCACCAATCCCCGAAAACCATGACCACAATTCAGGAGGGAATCATGAAACGCGTTGCTCTGTCCTTGTTGTTGGTCTTGGCCGCGACGGCGACTGCGGTTGCCGTGGAGACGCACCCGTTCTCCGTACACGACATGGTGGCGATGGATCGTATCTCAGAGCCGATGGTGTCGCCGGACGGGAAGCAAGTCGTCTTCGTGTTGCGGAAGACCGATTTGGAGGCGAATCGCGGCCGCACCGATCTGTGGTTGGTCGGTGTCGACGGAACAAACCTGCGGCAGTTGACCACCGATCCGGCCGGCGATTTCAATCCCCGTTGGTCACCCGATGGGAAGTCCATCTGGTTCCTATCGACCCGCTCCGGATCGGCGCAAGTGTGGCGTCTCCCTCTGACCGGCGGCGAGGCGGAGCAGATCACCAAGTTGCCGCTCGATGTCGGCAATCTGATCCTCTCGCCCGATGGCAAGTGGCTGGCCTTCTCACTGGAGGTCTTTGTCGGCGCCTCCGACCCCGACAGCACGCAGAAGCGGCTCGATGCGATTGCCGCGCGCAAGTATTCGGGACAGATCTTCGAACGGCTGTTCGTTCGCCACTGGGACACATGGAAGGACGGACGGCGCTCGCATATCTTCGTGATGCCCGCAAACGGCGGCGCTCCCAAGGACATCATGCCCGCGATGGATGCCGATGCTCCATCGAAGCCATTCGGCGGCACCGAGGAGTTCACCTTCACGCCTGACAGTCGCGGTCTGATCTTCGCCGCCCGTGATGCCGGTCGGGAGGAACCCTGGTCGACCAACTTCGATCTGTACTATGTCCCGGTCGATGGTTCGCAAGCGCCGCGCAACCTGACCGACGCCAACAAGGCGTGGGACACGCAGCCCCTCTTCTCCCCCGATGGTCGCACGTTGGCGTACCTGGCGATGGCGCGTCCCGGCTACGAAGCCGACTGCTTCAAGCTCATGCTGCGACAGTGGCCGGAGGGAACTGTACGGTCGCTCACCGCGAATTGGGACCGTTCGGTCGGATCGTTCTGCTGGTCACCGGATGGCAAGACGATCTTTGCGGTCGCCGGGCACATCGGCAACTCGTCGTTGTTTGCCATCAATGCCGCCACCGGCGCGGCGAAGGTCGTGATCCGCAACGGCACAGTCAGTTCTCCGTCCATCGCCGGCAATCGACTCGTGTATGGCCTGGACAACTACCACCTGCCGGTGGAACTGTTCACTGCGCGCGTCGATGGACAGGATGTGCGCCAGATCACACGCGTCAATGCCGAGAAGTTGGCCGCGGTGCGGATGGGGGATTTCGAGCAGTTCAACTTCATCGGAGCGAATGATGACACGGTGTGGGGCTATGTCGTCAAGCCGGTCGATTTCACGCCGGGCAAGAAGTACCCGGTAGCGTTCCTTATTCATGGCGGCCCGCAGGGATCATTCGACAACCACTTTCACTATCGCTGGAATCCACAGGCGTACGCCGGGGCGGGATATGCCGTTGTGACTGTCGATTTTCACGGCTCCACCGGATACGGCCAGGCGTTCACCGATGCCATCGGCGGCGACTGGGGCGGCAAGCCGCTGGTCGATCTGCAAGAGGGTCTGGCGACGGCGTTGGCGAAGTACCAATGGATGGATGGCGATAAGGTCGGCGCGCTCGGCGCCTCATTCGGCGGGTACATGGTCAACTGGATCGCCGGCAATTGGCCGGACCGATTCCTATGTCTGGTGAATCACGATGGGAATCTCGATGAACGTCTCGCCTACTTCGACACGGAAGAACTGTGGTTCCCCGAATGGGATCATCACGGCACGCCATGGGATAATCCCGATGGGTACGAGAAGCAGAATCCGATCAACTACGTCAAGTACTGGACGACGCCGATGCTCGTGGTTCATGGCGGCAATGACTTCCGCATCCCCTACGCGCAGGGAATTTCGACCTTCACGGCGTTGCAGCGGCGCAATATCCCCAGCAAGTTCCTGTACTTCCCCGATGAGAATCACTGGGTGCTCAAGCCGCAGAATTCGATTCTCTGGCATGAGTCCGTCCTCGGCTGGCTGGATCGGTGGCTGAAATGAGACGCGCGGTCCTCTGTCATGCTGAGTGTAGCGAAGCATCTCTCTGCGATGGAGTCATGGGCGGCACTGCCATCTGACGTGATCGCGACGGCTGCCCATAGAGATCCCTCGCTTCGCTCGGGATGACAGGGCTGTGTCGCCCACGATAGAGTCGCGGACAGGGGGCTTTCAGCCCCCTGATGGCGGGCAGTGCCCGCCCTACGAAACCGAGCGCGCCCGAATAAGACGATTCCTGCGTCTGCCCGCGATCTCTGATCGCGGATCAACATCACGCATCCCGACGGTCCGAGGACAAGGGGCTTCAGCCCCTTGACGACGACGGCGTGCGGATCCCAAGTAGGGGCGTATTGCAATACGCCCCTACGTCGCATGACCAGCGACGTTTCTCAACATGCCGGGGGCGGTCCGCCAGAGGCGGACAAGCACGCCGTGCCCCCACAGTGCGTGTTGCCCGCCGCGGCAATCGCATGTGGGGATTCCACCGCACGTTCACAAATTCCCAATATCGATTGACTTCCCACCGGCCCGGTGTATCTTCTGATGGAAGCGGTATGAACCTCTCCTCGGGAGGAGCGGTGCCATGGGAAAGAGCAGTCTGCTGGGGGCGGTGCTGGCAGCACTGTGTTCAACCGTGACGGCGTTCGCCACGGACTACGATCCGGCCGACGGCGTGTACCCGAAGGGAGATGCCGGAAGGGCTCCGCAGATCAAGGGCACACCGTCTGTGGAGCGGCCTCGGGGTCGCCGGTCACGGTCAATGCCGGAACGAACCGGACTGTACCGGGGACATTCTGCAACGGCAACTGGCAGGGTTGGTTCGCGTACACGGTCGGCGATTGGTATGCGGGCGACGAGTTCTACGCTGCCTATCAGGATCCGTCGAATCCGAGCTGGTGGAACGGGACCTGCATCAACAGCCCGAGCTTTGACGTGACGGCGATCAGCATGATCGTGCGGTTCGCCGACGAGCTGAACGACAGCGCCGACATCGCTCGGCTACTCAGTTGGGTGTCCGGCCATCCGGCCGATCGACCATTGGGCGCCTGGAGATTCTAACAGGATGCTCAAAGAAGGCCAACCCATGTCATTCTGAGCCCCGCCGCTGTTGGGCGGGGCGAAGAATCTGCTGTTGGTTTCATAGAGAGAAACAGCAGATCCTCCGCTTCGCCCAGGATGACAACGGTGAGACCAATCCGCATTTCCTGGGTTTTTTCAGCAACTGCTAATGGACGTGCCCTCCCTCCCCCTCCCGCAGGAGAGCGGGAACTCCTTTTTGGGCAACGAACGGAGACCTCGTGCCGCGCGGCTGCGACTCACCATGCGCAGACGCGGCTCCGATGTCGTGCCGGTATCGAGCCGCATCGGGATGCGCAGCGGGCATGCTCCTGCCATATTCACACAATAACTATCTCATATACCTACCCACCTGCCGGACATCACAATCCCCCTTGACAGACGCGGGGGATTCCATTAGAACGATGAAGGGTTGATTGGGCTGCCGGGCGGTGGGACGGAGCGCGCGTCTTCACGTGCCGGGAGTAGCCATGCCCCGTCCCGTTACCATTTCGCTCTGGAGTGTTGTCCCGGTCGCGGCGGTACCAACCTGGAGAAATGAACAGGCCGTGGGGCAGGTCACGCGCCGCGGCTGTACACATCAAGCAACGACAGAAAGGAGATTGGGCGATGACTACAAGGAATCTCGTCTTGACTCTCGCGGCAGTGCTGGCGGCGCTGGCGACGACAAGCTGGGCGATTGACGTCGACCCTCAGGGGGCGCCGACCACGGTGACCGTCCAGGGCAAGCTGACCGGCAGTGGGGGAGCGCTGATCAGCCCCGGTGCTTACACCTTCGAGTTCCGCATCTTCAACGCCGAAGTCGGCGGTATGAAAGTGTGGCCTGAGGTTGAGTCCGAAGACCATGTGATCACACTGCAGAGTGATGGGCTGTGGACGGCCTACTTGGGGAAGGACCATCCGTTGGAGGTGCGTTTCGTCGATGATACCGCCCGCTGGCTGGAAGTCACCGTCAGACCGCCGGTTGGGATGGCGGAGACGTTCGCTCGTGTGAAGCTGGCGTCGGCCCCGTTTGCCTTGGAGGCGGCGCAATTGAATGGCAAGACGGGAGTGGAGTACCTGGCCCAAGTAGGGGACACGGTGGGGGGGAGTCTCCATTTCGACCGGAATGGTGATGGTGTACTTGACGCAAGGATCGACCTGTCGCTGTCCGATGCCGCCATCCTCACGTTCTACCAGTCCGGCATGCAGACAGTCAGACTCCGTGGTGACGGCTACGGGGAACTGGACCTTTTTGATGAGGACGGGACCCGGACTGTTCATCTCAACGCCTCGACCTTCACGGGCGGGGGGCTGTCGCTCTACAAGGAGGACGGCTTCATGGGCATGATACTCCAAGGCGGATCAACCACAGATGGGGCCACGTTGGATATGTGGAACGCACAGGGCACGACGACTATTGCCCTGGATGCGGACATCACCGGCAACGACGGAGTTGTGTTGCCTCAGAACGCCATCTCCGCCTTGGAAGAGCGCGACGAACCGGGCGTGGCGAACAACAATGCCACAACATTGATCGATCTGGACGGTACGGTACAGACCCTTTTGTCTCGCAGCATCACCGCCCCGGCGGCTGGGTACGTCCTTGTGATCGGCACGCTTACGATTGACATCACTCATCTCTCCGGTGTCTTCGACGAGGCCGTGTTTGCTGTCTCTAACCAATCCGGCTCGATCCCCTCAGGCCAGAACTTCAAGGTCTTGATGGAGGCCGCATTACCGACCGGGCCGTATCAACAAGTGGTCACTGTCCACGGGCTCTTCAGCGTGGGAGAGGGCCTCTCCACTCTCTATCTCTTGGGCCGGGAATTGACGGGTACGTTTCAGGTCCGTGACAGACAGCTGACGGTGGCTTTCTTCCCAACGGCCTACGGTGATGCGCCCCCACCCCTTGTTGCTGCCATGGGACAGGACCGGTTCAAGAGGGGAGCTGTGACGACGCCCGGGTTGAGCGCCCAGGACATCGCTGCCGAGCAGGCCGCAGCGCAGGTATTCCATACGGCGCGAATCGAACGTGAGCTGGCCACGCTGCGCGCCGAACTTCAGGCGTTGACGGAGCGGTTGCGCGTGGCGGAGTCTGCACGGCCCGACCGCGAAGGAGGCCGATGACATGAGACGGAATCGTGCCTTGAGAGCGCACCTCATGGCAGCGGCTCTGGCGTCCGTCGCCATCGGGGCGGGATACACCGGGGCGGAGACACCCGGCCCTCCGGTGACGGCCGCCGCGCAAGCGCCGAACTTCGACCTGAACTGGCATTCAATCAACAATGGCGGCCAGATCACAACGGTCTCGCCAAGCTACGCGCTGGGTCTTTCCGTTGGTCAGACAGCGGCCGGGAAAACGAATTCCGTGAGCTTCGACCTTGGGATCGGGTTCTGGTACGGAGTGGGTGGCGGTGCCTGCGATTGCCCCTGCCACGGCGACCCACAATGCGACTCTGTGGCGAATGTGCAGGACGTCGTGCAAACGGTGAATGTCGCCTTCCGTGGTTCGGCGCCGGTGTTCGACCCGCAGTGCCCGAAGGAGCGCACCGATGTCAACTGCGACGGCGTCACAACGGTGCAGGATGTCGTCAAGGTTGTCAACGTCGCTTTCCGGGGGTACAGCGCGGCGACCGAATTCTGCGATCCGTGCGGGCTATAGCCGCCGCGACGGCGCATTGACAGCAACGGCGCGCCGTGGGGTCAACCCGCGGCGCGCCTGCGCATCGCCGTGGTCAAACGTGGATCACGTGCCCTGCCGACGTGGGACAGGATTGGGATGCGCACCGGACAGAACAGTGGGCTCCGCCCACTGTTTGCATCACTCCGTCGCGGGCGCCTTCGATTCGGTCGTCCCGCCTGGTCCGCCGGCGTACTCCATCCCGAGCTGCCACATCAGGTATCCCAGCTGGATCGAGTTGTCGGTGATCGTCTTGCTCACCGGATTGGTTCCGACGTGGCCCGACTTCAGATCATAGTAGAGCAGAATCGGCGTGCTGTCCCCTTCGGTCGCCTGCAAGAGTGCCGTCATCTTGCGCGCATGCATCGGATCGACCCGTGTGTCGCCGTCGCCGGTGATGAACAAGAACGCCGGGTATTTCACACCGGTCTTGACGTTTTGATACGGTGAGTAGGCGCGCAGATAAGGGAACTGGTGGGCCGAGTCGGCGGAACCGTATTCGGAAATCCAGTACGGCCCCATCATCGACCGGTGGTAGCGCAGCATGTCCAAGAGCGGGTGCCAGCAGACCACGGCCTGGAACAAATCGGGGCGCTGGTTGCTCACCGCGCCCACAAGGAGGCCGCCATTGCTGCCGCCGCTGATCGCCAGACGCGACGGCTTGGTGTACTTGTTGTCCACCAGCCACTGGCCGGCGCCGATGAAGTCGTCGAAGACGTTCTGTTTCCTGTCGAGCATTCCTTCCTGGTGCCACTTCTCGCCGTATTCGCCGCCGCCGCGCAGCGCCGGTGCGGCGACAATGCCGCCGGCCTCCATCCAAGTGGCGTAGACCGGTGAGAAATACGCGCCGCTGGAGGCATTGAATCCGCCATACCCGGTCAGGAAGACCGGATTGTTCCCATCCTTTGTCAGCCCTTTGCGATGGGCGAGGAACATCGGGACACGAGTGCCGTCCTTTGACGTGTACCACACCTGCTCGACTTCGAAGCCGCTCCCATCGAACGGCACGTCCGGCTTGAACCACACATCGCTTTGGCCGGTGGCGAGATCGTAGTGATAGATCGATCCGGGAATGTTGTACGTCGTGAAAGAGTAGTACCCTTCCAGGTCATCCCAGCGTCCGTAGAGCGATCCGCCGGAACCGATGCCGGGAAGCGGCAACTCGCCCTGCGGCTCGCCGTTGGGGCCGAAGATTTTCACCTTATTGGCGACGTTCTCCAGGTAGTTGACGAAGATCTTCCCGCCGACATAGCTGATGGCCTCGATCGGCATCTGCGCCTCGGGCACGACGGTGCGCCAGGTCTCCCGCGCGGGGTTTGCCAGGTCCGCCTGCATGATCTTCCAGTTTGGGGCGTCCTGGTTGGTCTGGATGTAGATCTTGTCGCCGATGACGGACCCATAGAAGAGCGCATCGATCCCGGTCACCACGGGAACCACCGGGCCGTCGTTCATCACATCCTTGACAAACAGCTCGCACTTGCTGCCGCCCGCGCCGTAGTAGACAGCCAACTGCAGCGTGCGCCGATCCTCGGAGAGCGAGGCGCCGACGATTTCCTCTGGGCCATACCCCTCGCCGAAGACCAGGCGATCCTCGGCCATCGGTGTCCCGAATTGGTGATAGAACACCCGGTCGGCGCCGCCCTCGATGCGCTTGGCGTAGTAGCAACCCTTCTTGTCCAATGCAATCGACATCCCGAAATAGACGTTGGCGGGAAAGACATCGGGGGGTTCCTCGCCGGTGTCGATGTTGCGGAAGTGGATTTCCTCCTCATCCTGTCCCCCCTGACGGATCGAGTACGCCATCAGCATCCCATCCTCCGAGACATCGCTCAGAGCGGCGTTCGTCCGAAAGTCCTGGCTCAACGTGTGGGGATCGAGCAGGAGCTTCTCGGGGCCATCCTTCCCCTCACGGCACCACGTCGTCCACAGTTCCTGATCGGCTTTGCGCCGGACGTAGAAGTACCGTTTCCCATGACGAGATGGGGCAGAGACGCGGTCGATGCGCACCAGTTCGGTGAAGCGCTTCTTGATGGCGTCGAGCGAGGCGAACTTGGGGATGAACGACTCCGTGTACGCAATCTGGCTGTCGAGCCAGGCGCGCGTGGCCGGGCTGTTTTGGTCTTCGAGCCAGCGATAGGGGTCGGTGATCACGACTCCGTGGAGTGTATCAACCACCGGTTCGACCTTGGTCGACGGCGGGGCTGCCGTGGCGGTGATCGCGGTCACGGCCAGGAGGATCGCGGCCGCCAGCAACGCACGGCGAACGCTCAAAGCACAATGCAACAACATGGCAGACTCCTTTCCCCTGTCGGAGATGGCAGGGCGCAGGGAAGATAGGGTGCAAACGACGACTCTGCCAAGGGTCCGATGAACCGCCGGAAAATCTGTGGCGCCGTGTATGGACACCCGATGGCACTCTCGCCGGGGACACGAGGCCAAGCCATCACATGACGTCCCGGCTTTCCTGTTGCATTCCCTCCCGGCGGCCGATAACTTCGTGCGGGGCAACGTGCCGGCGTAGCTCAGTTGGTTAGAGCGCCTGACTGTGGATCAGGAGGTCTTGGGTTCGACCCCCGACGCCGGTATCTTTCTTTCCACGAAATAGGGAGAATGCGCATGCCTCCGGTAGAACCGAAGCTCCTCAAGGGTTTTCGCGATCTGCTGCCCGGTGAGATGCTGCTGCGGGAACGGATCACCGCGCAGGTGCGCGAGGTCTATGAGTCGTACGGCTTTGCGCCGTTGGCGACGCCGGCGCTGGAATACAGGGAGACGTTGCTGGCTTATGGCGAGGAGACCAGCAAGCAGATCTACATGTTCGACGAGCCCGAGGGGAACCGCGTCGGCCTGCGCTTCGATCTGACCGCCCCGCTGTCGCGTGTCGTCGCGCAGTATGTCGACCTCCCCCGTCCGTTCAAGCGCTATCAGATCCAGCCGGTCTGGCGATTCGACAAGCCCGATCCCGGCCGCTTCCGTGAGTTCATCCAGTTCGACATCGACACCGTCGGCACCGACGCGATGATCGCCGACGCCGAGATCATCGCCGCCATCCATGAGTCGTTTGCACGTCTCGGGCTGGCCTCGCGGATCCGTTTCAGCAATCGCAAGATCCTGAACAGTCTGCTGTCGTACGCGGGCATTCCCGCCGGCATGGCGCATGCCGTCTTCCGCGTGCTCGACAAACTCGAGAAACAGGGACGGGACGCCGTGCGTCTCGAGCTCGGGCCGGGGCGCAAGGATGACTCCGGCGCGTTGATTCCCGGCCTGGGCCTGGACAAGAAACAGATCGATCGGCTCGAAGCGTTTCTCGCCATTCCCGCCGGTTTGCGCACGGAGGTTCTGCGCGACGTGGGCGCCCTCTTCCGCAATGTCTCCGGTGCCGAGGAGGGCATCGGCGAGCTGCGCGAGATTCATGAGTATCTTGACGCGCTGGGCATTGATCGTAACGACGCTGCTATTGACGTTAGTATTGCACGGGGACTCGACTACTACACCGGCCCCGTGTTCGAGGCGGTGCTGACCGACCCGCGCACCGCCGGGATTGGCAGCGTCATGGGCGGCGGCCGCTACGATGGGCTGATCGGCGCCTTCACCGGCACGCCTGTCCCCGCCACCGGGGCCTCGATCGGAATCGACCGGCTGGTGGCCGCCGTGCAACGTCTCGATGGCTTCCGTATGCGCCCCTCGACCGCGGATGTCATCGTGACCGTGATGGACAAAGATCGGATTGTTGACTACGCCCGGCTGGCGCATGAGCTGCGTTCAGCCGGTATCCATACTGAGATGTACACCGGTGAGGCGACTTCCATCGGCAAGCAACTCAAGTACGCCGACCGATTGGAGATTCCGATCGCTGTGATTGCCGGCTCGAATGAATTCGCATCCGACCAGGTCTCAATCAAGAACCTGAAGGTCATCGAGACACAGAAGGTGCAGACCAAAGACCGCCAGGAGTGGGTCGAGAAACGCGTCGGCCAAAGAACGATCCCCCGTTCCGACCTGATCGCAGAAGTGAAGTCGATCCTGAAGGACCTCGCCGAGTCGTAGGGGCGACCCGTTGGGTCGCCCCAGACAGGCAGGAATGCCTGTCCTCCTGACGGCACACGGATTCATAGGAGGACAGACATTCCTCTCTGTCCATCTTGGTCTTTCCGATTGACGGGCAGCCGCCAGGCATTATCTTGCGTTTTGGCAGTTCGCTTTTTCACAAGCGGCAAGGCTGGAGGTGATCATGCGACGGTCCGAGGCCCTGCCCTTGCTGGCGGGGATGTTGATTTTTGCGCTCGGCGGTACGATGCACCCGACGACTGCCGGTGCACAGGATTTCTGCTTCAACGCGGCAGTGGACTATGCGACCGCTGGTGGCCCCTTCTCAGTGGTTGCCGCCGATCTCGACGGGGACGGGGACGCCGACCTCGCCGTGGCCACCCGCGGCTGGGACAACGCTGTCGCGGTGCTGAAGAACAACGGGGATGGAACCTTTGCTGGAGCAGTGAGATATCAGAGCGGTGATGGTCCCTCGTCCGTCTGCGCCGCGGACTTGGACGGCGACGGGGACATCGACCTCGCGGTAGCCGTCTATGGAGGCAATAGCATATGGGTGTACAAGAACTACGGCGACGGGACTTTTGCCCTCGCAGTGGACTATGCGGCCGGCGGCTATCCCTACTTCATTGTCGCATCTGACCTGGATGGGGATGGTGACGCCGATCTGGCAGTGGCCGATTATGGCAGCGGGGACGTCTCTGTGTTGGAGAATAACGGCAATGGGACCTTCACCGCCCCGGTACAATACGCGGTCGTTTCCTCGGCCACCTGTATCGTAGCTGCCGATCTGGACGGAGACAATGATCCCGATTTGGCGGTGGGAACTCTCGGCAGCGACAAGATCTCGGTATTGATGAACAACGGCGATGGGACTTTTGCGGCGGCAGTCAACTATGCGGTCGGGGACGGCCCGAACTCTGTCTTTGCTGCCGATTTGGACGGGGACAACGATGCCGACCTCGCGGTGGCCAATTGGGCCAGCGACAACGTCTCGGTGTTGAAGAACAACGCGGATGCCACAGTGCGGCTACAGTCAACTACCCGACCGGGGACTGGCCCTTCGCAGTCTTCGCGCCGATCTGGACGGGGACAACGATGCCGACTTGGCAGTGGCCAACTGGGACAGCGACGATGTCTTGGTGCTGATCAACTGCGCTCCGTCCCCCTGTCACTGCCCCTGCCACGGCGACCCGCAATGTGACGCCATTTCGGACCTGCGGGATGTCGTACAGGTGGTGAATGTCGTGGTCCGGGGTGAAGCGTTGCCGCCCGATCCGGATTGTCCAAGGGCAAGGACGGATGTCGACTGCGACGGCGTAACCGCGATGTCCGATGTGGTCAGCGTCATCGACGTGGTCTTCAGCGGCGCCAATTCCGCAGTGGAGTTCTGCAATCCCTGCGCACCGTAGGGTGGGTCCTTTGGACCCACCATCAGGGGGCTGAAAGCCCCCTATCCGCAAGAAGCCGTTGTGTCCTTCCATTAGAGAGAGGCTCAGCCGGAGCTTCGCCCTCCCGACTATTGGTGGAGTACGCCAGCGGGCGTTCGTCCGTCAACGGCTCTCAGTACAGCGCCTTGACGTACCCGCCATCGATCGGCAGCGCCACGCCGGTGATGTAGGAGGCGCGTGTGGAGGCGAGGAAGGCAACGGCGTCGGCAAACTCCTGCGGGGTCCCCATGCGTTTCATCGGGACTTCGACCTCAATGCGACGGTAGAACTCCTCGACCGTCCCCTTGCCGGAGGCGGCGAACATCGCCGCCAGTTCCTGGATGCGTTCGGTGTCGGTGTACCCCGGGCAGACCGCGTTGACTGTGATGCCGGATGTAGCGACCTGCGCCGCCAGCGTCTTCACGAATCCCAGGACACCGGCGCGCGCGGTATTGGAGAGGATCAAGTGGTCAATCGGCTGACGTGCGGCCACCGAGGTGATGGCGACGATTCGACCCCAGCGTCGTTCCTTCAGTCCCGGCAGAACCTCATAGCACAGGGCAATCGTGCTCATCAAGTTGAGTTCCACCGCCGCGCGGTAGTCATCGACGTCGAACTCTGCGGCCTGTCCTGCGGGTGGACCGCCGGCGTTGGTCACGAGTATGTCAATAGCACCAAACGCGCCGGTGGTCTTGCGCGCCAAATCACGCACGTCGGAGGCCCGCGTGACATCGGCGGCAACGCCGATCACCTCTGCGCCGGTCTGATGGCGAATGTCCGCCGCCGCGGCATCAATGGCGCTCTGTGCGCGGGAACAGATCGCGACCCGCGCGCCTTCGCGGGCCAGTTGCAGCGCCACGGCTTTGCCCAGCCCGCGGCTGGCGGCGGCGACCAGGGCGACCTTGTCCTTCAGTCCGAGGTCCATGTGATGATCGTAGGCGGGCTTTGCCCACCATCAGGGGGCTGAAAGCCCCCTGTCCTCAATTCGTGCCAGTCACGGACGGCAAGGGGCTGAAGCCCCTTGTTTGCGATTCCCTCGTCGAATATGTCCTGTGTACAGGCACGGCGTGTCGCAGATCCCGAGCGGAGCCGAGGGGCCGTGCCCGTCAACATCGTCGAGGGACACACGATTCGGGCACAGCACGCTGTGCCCCTACAGTTCCCTCTCGCTATTCATCCACCTGTTCCGTCAGGTAGGTCTTGACACCCATGTGCCGGATTTGATCCAATTGAGCTTCCAGCCAGTCGAGGTGATTCTCTTCGTCTTTGAGAATCGACTCCAGCAACTCGCGGCTGCCGTTGTCACCCAATTCCACGGCCTGCTTGATCGCGGCATTATAGGCCGCGACCGCGCCCGTCTCGGACTGCTGGTCGATGACGAACTGGGCTTCGACATCATGGCCAATGCGGATGTCTCCGAGTCGGTTGACCACCGGCTGGCCTTCCAGGAACAGAATGCGGGCAATCAAGCGTTCCGCGTGCTTCATTTCCTCGATCGCCCGCTTCTCGATCGCCTTGTGCAGCCGTTCGTATCCCCAGTTGTCGCACATCTCCGAGTGCACCATGTATTGATTGACCGCAGTCAGCTCATCGGCCAGCATGGCGTTGAGCGTCTTGATCACCTGCTCGTTGCCTTTCATCGCCGTCTCCTTCGGGTTTCCCGTTCTGGATCGTCATCGCCTGTTTCAACCGACAGGTTAGGCAATACCACCCCGACAGACAAGGGATTGCCCTGGGGCCAAAGTGTCAAAAAACTGGGCCATGGCGAACGGACGGTGGATTTACTCGCAGAATGGGGCGTTGTATCTTTCTTGGTCCAAAAGGAGGCCGAAAATGCGCAAGGTGCCAACTGTCTGTCTCTGGATCGCCGTCATCGCCGCGCTGCTCGTTGTCCCCGTGCGGGCCGATGAAGGCATGTGGCCGATGTTCTCGCTTGACCAGCTCAATTTCGATTCCCTCAAAGCCATGGGACTGAAGCTCGCCCCCGGGGAAATCTACAATCCGGACGGCAGCGGGCTCTGGGGGGCGGTGGTTCAGATCGGCGGCGGTTCGGGATCGTTTGTTTCGCCCGAGGGGCTGATCGTCACCAACCACCATGTCGCCTTCGGCGCCATCCAGAGCCAGAGCACGGCGGAGAAGAACTACATCGACGACGGGTTCCTGGCGCGGACGCGCGCCGAGGAGATTCCCGCCATCGGCTACAACTGCTATGTCTGCCAGTCGTTCGAGGACGTGACCGCGAAGGTGACCAGCGTGTTGAAGACGGGTATGTCGGATCTGCAGCGGTACCGGGCGATCGAGAAACGCACCAAGCAATTGGTTGCCCAGGCGGAAAAGGGACGAGACGTCAAGTGCGAGGTGGAAGCGTTCGACGGCGGCCGCCAATACGTTCTGATCACCTACTTCAAGATACAGGACATCCGCATCGTTGCGGTGCCGCCGGTCGGAATCGGCAACTTCGGCGGCGAGATCGACAACTGGATGTGGCCGCGTCACACCGGCGACTACTCGTTCCTGAGAGCGTATGTGGCCCCGAACGGTCGCTCGGCGGAGTATGCCAAGGAGAATGTCCCCTATCACCCACGTGTCTTCCTGCCGGTGTCGGCGGGACCCTTGCGGGAGGGCGACTTCGCGATGACGATCGGCTATCCGGGCGGGACGTCCCGCTTTGAGAGCTCGTTTGCCATCGATGAGGCGGTCAATGACTTCCTCCCCACGGACATTCAATACCGCCGCGACATGATCGCGATCATGGAGAACGCGGGCAAGGACGACCCCGAGGTCGCCGTGCGCGTGGAAGCGCGTATCGAGGGACTGGCCAATTACTTGAAGAACAACGAAGGGATGCTCACCGGCTTGGCCAAGGGGCATGTCCTGGAGCACCGGCAACACCAGGAAGAAGCCCTGACCTCCGCTCTGAAGAACCACCCCGATCTGGCCGCGAAGTACGGGCAGACGCTCCCGGGTTTGCGGGCGCTGCATGAGAAGCGCCGTTCCTACCGCGAGAAGCAGAGAGTCCTCTCCTGGTTGGGACGCTCCTGCCGCTTCTACAGTTTCGCCAGCCGCCTGAACAGGTGGTCCATCGAGAAGACGAAGAAGGACATGGACCGCGAACCGGCGTACATGGAACGGCAAGTCCCCGCGCTGAAGCGCCGTCTGCGCGAGGAGCAGGTCAATCTCGTCCCTGCCGTTGATCGCACGATGCTGATCTACATGCTGAAACGGGCGATGGCGCTGCCCGCGGATCAACGGATTGCCCCGCTCGATCGGTTGGTCGGCGACGCTTCCTCCCAAGGGACTGAGGCCGCGATCACGTCGCTGGCGGACCGGCTCTATGACGGCACCAAAGTCGGGACCGTCGAGGATCGCATGACGATGTTCGATATGACGCGCGAGCAACTGCGGGCGCAGAACGACCCGTTCATCGAATTAGCGGTTGCCCTCTATGATGAGACCGAGACGATGCGCGAGACCGGCAAGGAATTCGACGGCGCCCTCAAGAAACTCAATCCCGAGTTGATCTCCGCCTATCGCGAGCTCGGATTGGGGCCGCGTTATCCCGATGCGAACGGCACGATGCGTCTGACCTACGGCATCCTACAGGGATACTCTCCGGCCGATGCGGTGCATTACTCGTGCTTCACGACGCTCACCGGCGTCGGTGAGAAAGAGACCGGGAAAGAGCCGTTCCATTCACCGCCGGCGCTTATCGAGGCGCTGCGGCGGAAGGACTTCGGACGCTACCTCGACGTTGCGCTCGGCGATGTGCCCGTCGATTTCCTCACCAATCACGACACGACCGGCGGGAGCTCGGGCAGCCCGGTGGTGAACGCCACCGGCGCGTTGATCGGCCTCTGCTTCGACGGGAACTATGAGTCGATTGCGGCCGACTACCAGTTCGAGCCGCGCGTGACGCGCACGATCAATGTCGACACGCGCTACATTCTCTTCACGCTCGACACGGTCATGGGCGCCAGGGAACTGATCGCCGAGATGACGGTCCGGTGATCATTCAGACGGCGTTGGGTGAGCCGAAATACGTGTGCCACTGACCAAGGTCAGTGGCACGTTCATTGCAGACGCGTGTGTGCCACTGACCTTGGTCAGTGCCACGTTCGTTGCAGACGCGTGTGTGCCACTGACCTTGGTCAGTGGCGACGTTGACGAACTGACCGCTCCAGCTCGGGCAGCCATCGCCTGCACGGATCGTCCTGCTCTCCAGATGGAGGAGACGACACTGACCAAGGTCAGTGGCACATGGAACACAGTCGACTGTGTGCACAGAAGAACGGGGCATCCCGATTGGGATGCCCCGTTGTGTTTCGGCCGACCAAGTTGGTCAATCAGGCGGCAGAGGTGGGCAGTTGGTCGGGTAGGGGTTGCAGGCGCACGGGTCGCAGATTTGCGTCGCCGGAGCATAACCCCGGAACGCCACATTGACCATGCGCACGACATCCTGCACCGTGCAGACCCCGTCACAGTTCAGGTCGGTGCGCTGCGCCGGATTCCCCTGAACACACGTCGGATCGTAGGTCGGCGCGCCGCCGCGGAACGCGACATTGACCGTCGCCACCACATCCTGAACGTTGGGTACGCCGTCGCACACCGGATCGCCGTGGCACGGGCACGAGCACTGGAAGCACTCCGGCATTGGCAGACAGGTCGTGTAACCGCCGCAGGTCGGAATCCCCGGACAGGTCGCTTCCGGCGCACAGGTCGCCGTCCCCGGACAGGTTGTCCAGCCGGGGCAGGTAATGATGTTCCAGCAGGTCGGCTGGTAGTTGCAGGTGGCCCCGCCGGTGCAGGTCGCCTCACCGCCGCAGGTCGGTCCCACGCACGTTGCGGACCCGTCGCAGGTCACTCCGCCGCCGCAAGTCGCCGTGCCCATGCAGGTCATTGACCCCGGACAGGTCGGGAAGCCGTCACACGTCGGAGATTGCTCGCAGGTGAAGTAACCGGAGCAGGTCGCCGTGTAGTGACAGGTCGTCATGCCCTCGCAGGTGATGAAGCCGACACAGGTCGTGCCCTCCGGACAGGTCATTCCACCTGGGCATGTTGGCTGCACGCAGGTCTCAGTCATCATGCATGTCGGGGTTCCTGGGCAGGTCGAACCAAAAGTGCAGGTTGGCGTCCCATCGCACGTCGGTGTACCTGGTCCTCCACAGGTCATCCACCCGGGACACGTGTAGTAGTAGCCGCACGTCGGGAATTGGCTGCATGTCGGCGTCGGATCGCATGTTATGGCCGGGATGCAAGTGGTCGACCCTTCACACGTCGGATACCCTGGTGACGTGGGATTCTGCTCACAGGTCAGTCCGCCGGCACACGTTGCGGTCCCGTAGCATGTCGGCGCTCCGGGGCAGGTCACCGCCGCCCTGCAGGTCGAGGTCCCGTCGCAGGTCGTACCGCCCGGACACGTCAAAACGCCGGTGCAGGTCGGTCCGCCCGGGCAGGAGAATCCTGCACACGTGGCTGTTCCCGGACAGGTGTTGGCGCCGACGCAGGTTGCGCCGCCCCAGCAAGACGGATCCTGGTCACAGGTCGGTTGCGGGGCGCAGGTCACGTCGCCGCAACTCGGATCACCCGGACAGGTTCCGGTCCCGGTGCAGGTCAACTCACCAGGACACGTACTCGTGCCGGGACAGGTCGTGGTTCCGATGCACGATTCCGTACCCGCACAGGTCGAGGTGCCTGGACAGGTCGTCGCCCCGTCGCACGTGATGTCGCAAGTCACGGTACCGCGGCAGGTCTCCCAACCGGGACAGGTCATCTCGCCGACGCAAGTCACCGTGCCCGCGCAGGTCACCATGCCGTCGCAGGTCTCGATCGGATCGCACGTCGGCGCTCCCGGGCATGTTCCTGAGCCGGCACACGTTGTGCTGCCGACACAGGTCGGGCTCCCCATACAGGTGGACCCATCGGGTGAGCAGGTCATGGTGCCGGTGCAAGTGGGCGCCCCCGGACAGGTGTTGGCACCAATACAGGTCTCGGTACCAGGACATGTCGTGCTGCCGGTGCAGGTCACCGACCAACTGCAGGTCGGCTCGGGATTGCAGGTCGGTGTGGCCCCGCCGGCGCAGGTGATATTGCGGTAGCAGGTCATGTACCCTTTGCAGGTCGGCTGATCGGGGCAGGTGGCGATGTGCATGCAAGTCACGCCGCCGACGCAGGTGCTCGTCCCATCGCAGGTTTCAGCGCCAGGGCAGGTCGACATGTTCTTGCAGGTGGGGGTCCCGAAGCACGTGAAAGTGCCTTCGCAGGTTTCGTACCCGGCGCAAGTCGGGATTCCCGGCATGGTCGGCTCGCATGGGAAGGCCGGCTGGCATGTGGGTTGACCCGCGCATGTCGTGTACGCACTGTAACAGGTGAACGAGCCTTCACAGGTGGGATATCCCGGTGATGTCGGCCACTCCGGACAGGTCGGGAATCCATGGCATGTCTGTGTGTACCAGCAGGTCAACGACCCTTCACAGGTTGCCTCTCCGGCGCAGGTCGGACCGATGTCACCGCCGCAGGTTGGGCCTGTGGTACATGTCAGGTACCCGTCGCAGGTCGTGTATCCATGGCAGGTCGACATGTCAGGGCACGTCTCTGAACCCGCACAGGTTGTGTAGCCCGGACACGTGGCCACACCGGGACAGGTCGGCGTCCCGCAGGTCGATTCGCCATAGCAGGTCGGGAAGTCGATGCACGTTGTGCCGGGGCTGCATGTCGGCGTGCCGTCGCAGGTCGCATGCGACGCACAGGTGATGTCACACGTCACGAAGCACGTCGGTGAGCCATTGCAAGTCGGGAAACCATAGCACGTTGGCCCACTTTCACAGGTACTGGTCCCAATACACGTGGGCGATCCGGCCGAAGTCTCCGATCCGGGACACGTCGGCGCGCCCTGACAGGTCGCCTGGCCCCAGCAAGTCTCAGTGTGGGGGCAGGTGGGCTCGCTCGAGCAAGTGGGACCGGCAGTCCCGCTACAGGTCGGACCATACGTACAGGTCAGATGGCCGTCACAGGTCTCAGTCCCGTGGCATGTGCTCTGACCAGGGCAGGTGTACGCCCCCGGGCAAGTGTAGTTGTATTGGCAGGTCATCATCCCCGGCATGGTCGGCCGGCACACCACGTCATAGCAGGTCGGCGCGGCATCACACGTAGGACCGGGTGTGCACGTGACATAGCCAATGCAGGTCGCCGGCCCGGGGCACGTGGGCGTGCTGGGACACGTCGCCGAACCCATGCATGTGTATGTTCCCTGGCATGTCGAAGCGCCGCTGCAAGTCGGTGCGTCGGGACAAGTCGATGAGCCCTGGCACGTGGACATCCCCTGCATCGTCGGATTGCAGTCGACCAAACACGATGAATACCCCATGCAGGTCGGATACCAGCCGCACGTCGCGGACCCGTCGCATGTCATGGTTCCGGGACACGTGAGTGTACCGGGACAGGTAAACGTCCCCTGGCAGGTGCTCCCGCCACACGTTGTCTGGCCGACGCAGGTCGCCGAAGCGTCACATGTGCCCGAACCGGTACAGGTCACTGAGCCCACACAGGTGAACAGCCCGGGGCAGGTCGCCAAACCGCACGTGGCGGTGCCAGTGCAGGTGGCTGTTCCCATACAGGTCTGCCCACAGGTCGTCGTCCCCGGGCAGGTCGATGTTCCACCGCAACTGGCGGTGCCGGGGCAGGTCTGCATCCCGGCGCAGGTCGGGAACCCGGCCATCGTCGGCAGAGTATCCGCTCCCGCAGGTCGTGCCGCAAGGGCCAAACCGTTCCCGGCCGGCCGTGCGACTGGAGCCGCAACTCCCTGATCGTCAAACTTTTGGATCGACTGCTGCAAACTGCGCGCGAAGAGCGGAGAGGGTTGAGGATCGGATGCCGCACGCGCGGCACCGAAAGGAGCGAGGGCAAGACAGACGAGGACCATTACTGCCGCGACGACAGCGGGAGGACCAAGACAGGATATCGCTTGCCCCGTCGCTGAACGGCGCGGTTCACCACGGATGGTGACCATAAACCACCTCCTCGGTGGGTAGTGTTGGAAGACCCCGGGGCCGCCGACATTGCCACTGACCCCGACACGGACTATTCCAAAGATCACCTCGCCGACAACAGTTGTCAAGATGTACTTTTCATCTTGTCAAAACGAGATGGTTATGCTCCTGTTTGCGCGTACGCCCCCCTCGCGCGAGGCGTGGACAGCCGATTCTGACGCCGACGCCGCCGTCAAGGGGCCCCGAGACCTGAGTTCCGCCGAAGTCCTGCGGATGCCGTCTGCTTATATTGCCACCACGGCGCCCGTTGATGCGTCGTGAGGAGACGGGAATCATGGTATCCGAGACAGTGGTCAAGATGGCGAAGGATGTGCGGGCGGAGTTCATCGATCTGAAATTCTGCGATTTGCCGGGGCATTGGCATCATGTCACGCTGCCTTTGAGCTCTCTGAACGACAACTTGTTCACTGCCGGGGTTGGCGTGGATGGCTCGTCGATGCCCGGTTTCGCGTCGATTGAGCGCGGCGACATGATCCTGTTGCCCGATCCACAGTCTGCCTTTCTGGACCCGTTCTTCGAACGCCCGACGTTGTCGATGGTCGGGGACATCATGGATGCCGGCGAGAAAACCACCCCGTACTCGCGCAATCCCCGTCGGGTGGCCCACGACGCCGAACGCCATCTCGACAAGGTCGTGAAGGGAGCCCGCGCCATCTTGGGGCCGGAATTCGAGTTTTATGTCTTTGACCGGGTCGATTTCTCCCAGCGCCCGGAGCATGCCTTCTATCGCCTCGAAGCGGTCGAGGCGGCCTGGAACGCCGGTGTCGATCAGGAGGCGCTGGCGTACAAGATCCCCTACAAGCGCGGGTATCACGTCGCCCCGCCGCTGGATCGGACCTTCAACTTGCGCTCGGAGATTGCGACATTGCTCGCGGCCGCCGGCGTGGGGCTGAAATACCATCACCATGAAGTCGGCGGCGCCGGACAGCATGAGATCGAGATCGACTTCTCCCCTCTTCTGAAAGCGGCCGACCAGACGATGCTGGTGAAATACATGATCAAGAACCAGTGTTTCCGCGTGCGCAAGTCGGCGACTTTCATGCCCAAGCCGCTGTTCAATGAACCGGGCTCCGGCCTGCACGTGCATCAGTACCTCGCCGACCGCAAGGGGTCATTGTTCCACGATGCCAAGGGAACCTGCCGCTTGTCGCGCTTGGGACTGCACTACATCGGCGGTCTGTTGGCGCACGCCGACTCGATTTTGGCGTTCACGAATCCCTCGACCAACTCATTCAAGCGCCTGGTCCCCGGCTTCGAGGCGCCGGTCGCCGGGACCTACGGAGTCGGCAACCGCACCGCCTGCGTGCGCATCCCCGGATACCAGCGCGACCCCAAGAAGATGCGCTTGGAGTTCCGTCCCCCCGACGGCACGATGAATCCCTATCTCGCCTTTGCCGCCATGCTGATGGCGGGAATCGACGGCATCAAGAGCAAGCTCGATCCCGGATCGCCATTGGACCGCAGTCTCGAACAGTTTCCCGCCACCGAGCTGGCGCGCATCCACCAACTGCCCACGTCGCTAAATAAGGCACTCAATGCCCTCGAAGCCGACCACAAGTACCTCGTGGCCGGCGGCGTGTTCACCGAGGACTTGTTGGAGAGCTGGGTGGCGCTCAAACGCAAGGACGTCGATCAGATCCGCAGCCGCCCGACGCCGTACGAGTTTGAGATGTACTATGATAGCTGAGGCGGCAGGTGTGTGTGCCCGCGATCTCTGATCGCGGCGTGCGGCGCGTTGTGATTGTCCCGCTTCGCGGGACCGCGATCACAGATCGCGGCCACGCCCGCACATGTCCTCGGTTGTAGGGGCGACCCGGTGGGTCGCCCTTGTTCGTTGGGTCGAAGGGCGAGGCAGCGCCTCGCCCCTGCTCCATCTGGCACGGGTACAACTGCGGCCACGCCCTCATTAGAATCCCCGTCCCCCGCCGCCGCCGAAGCCGCCTCCGGAGAATCCACCGCCACCAAAACCGGAGCGTCCGGCACGAGCGCGCGGCGCCGAGGTCATAACCGAGGCCGTATGCTGCGACATGCTCCCCAACCGGGTGGCGAACAGCGCAGGATGGAAGATTCCGCCGGGGACAGCCCCGCGATACCATTGCGGCGGCTGCTTGGCGATGCCATCGAAGGCGCTCGACCAACTGTGCTCCACGCTCAGCGCCATGGCATACGGGAGGTATTTCTCAAACAACGATGGCGTCATGTCCTTGCGATCGAAACGAGGACCTTCTACCCGCCGCAGAAACTCCTCGAAGCCGAGCACGCCTTCGAGGGCCTGCGCCCCAAGAGCGGTGCGTGCCGGCATGATCAATCCGAATCCGCCGATGATCAGCGCGGTCAACGCTCCGGCGACCACTGCCGCCGCCGGGGCCATCCCCCATTGATCGCTCAAGACAATGCCGACACCGGCGATGATCCCGCCGGCGAGGAATCCGCCGGCAATGTACGACGCCTTAACCCGATCCGGGCGGGAACGGTAGTAGCGCCGATCCATCAGCCGCGAGAACAGCCGGTCCCGGATGCCGGGCAGTCTGGTGTAGAAGCGATTCTTCAGCGCATCGAGTGGCACGAAAGTCAGTTGACCTGTGTCGAAGATGGCATCAAGCAAAGCGTACTCATGC